>JAFVYT010000217.1 GCA_017508505.1 Clostridia bacterium | reverse complement strand
CTCGACGTACCTTTGTACGCCTTCGGGTAACCAAAAAGCAAGGGTTACCTTGCTTTTTGCTCAGTTTGTCCGTTCTGCATCTTTTTTTCCTATCCCCTTAAAAGGAGCTGTAAAAAAACTTGAGTTTTTTTACAGCTCCTTCTTTTTCTTTAGTTCAGCGCGTCGAAGAGTGCGATGGGCTCGATGTCCAGCTTCTTCTTCAATTCGGTCAATTCCTGCTTGAGCGCGGGAATCGCCTCAGGACAAACCTCGGTGAAGGGAGGAGGATTGTAGCCTGCGTTGACACCGCAGAAGCCCATAGCGGCACGCATCACGGACTGGAGGTTTCCATAGCGGAAGAGCACCTCAATGATGGCGTTGCTTGCCAGATAATCCTTCTGAGCACCGTAGAAATCGCCTGCCTTGAGCTTTTCAATGGCACGGATGCAAAGGTCGGGATACAGGTTGTAGGTACCGCCGATGACGGCGTCTGCACCGCTCATAATGCCGGAAAGACACATTTCGTCATAGCCGGAATAAACGTAGAAGTCCTTGCCCAGAGCTTCCTTGATGCGTCCCATCATATAGTGGGAGGGACCGGTGTACTTGACTCCCTCTACGCCGGGAATGGCGGCAAGCCTTTTGAACATTTCTACACTGGGGGCATAGTCTGCGGTCTTAGCGTAAACCACCAGAGGAATGTTGACAGCCTCGGCGATCTCGCGGTAGTAGCGC
This sequence comes from Clostridia bacterium, assembly GCA_017508505.1. Next base: position 1,530 of record JAFVYT010000217.1, on the reverse strand, counting down.
TCCATTTCGGCGGGGCTGAGCTTGTAGTAGTAGGAGGGTACACCGGATACGGCAAGACACCCAACGCTCTCAGCGTGCTTTGCCATCTCCACGGTCTCCTTGCCGGAAACGGCCGCGATGTGAGCCACCACGGGCACACGTCCGTCTACGATCTTCATCATGGATTCCAGTGCCGCCATACGGTCCTTGGCATCCATGGCAGGGCCGTAGCCATTGCTTCCCAGGAAGTAATAGCCGCCGATGCCGAGAGGCAGCTGCCACTCGATCATTTCCTTGGCACAAGCCTCGGAATAATTGCCCTTTTTGTCAAAGGGGGTGATGAATGCGGGGATGACACCCTTGTAGTCTTTTAAGGTCATTGCTTTGTTCTCCTTTTTCTATTGATTCTAATTGATTTTGATTTCATCGAGGTCCTTTTCATCCAGCCCCGAAAGTCCCTTGCCGTCTCTTGCCATCACGGCGGCGGCCTTGCCTGCGGCCTCGCCCGTCAGAGCGCAAACGGGGATGACGCGGGTAACCTCCCACCCGTCTCCCTCGGGAGCGGAAACGATGCGTCCGCAGGCCAGAAGGTTGTCAAAGCCCTCTCTCCAAAGGCAGGAGAAGGGGATCTGATAGTGCTTGCCGATGTGAGCCTTGCGAAAGTCTCCGCAGGTGCCGATGGAATCGGGGAAGGTCTCACCGTCGATGCCGCAAAAATCGCAGTTGCCCACAATGCGACGAATGGTGCGGTATTGGGGCATAGAGGGGATCATCATCAGGTCAAACTCATTTTTGTTCCAATTGGAAATGCGATCCAGCATCCGACTCTTGCCGCAGAGCACAAAGTCCGTGATGGCATCGGCACCGGTGCCCGTGACCCGCTCCATTCCCTCGGGCTGACCGCGGCCGCGCATATCGCTGCCGGAGTTGAACCACTTGCGAAGCTTGACGGGGTTGTGATTCTCCCGATAGGCGTCCATTCCTTCCTTGTCATAGCCGTGGGCGATGTAGGACATATAATTTTTCCCCTCCACGGTGGGGACGCCCGCGCGGTGCATCAGGGAAGCGTCTCCCGTCGCGTCGATCATAACCTTTCCGGGGAAGAACTCGCACCCGTCGGCACTTTCTACCGCGACGCCAAGGCACTTGCCACCCTCCATCACGGGAGTGGTCACGAGAGAGTCAAAGCGGATCCGTACCCCTGCCTCGGTCACGAAGCGGTCCAGCGCAATGGAGAATATCCCGGGGGAGAAATACGTGGAAAAGCGCTGATTTCTTGCCTCGTTCTTGCCTTCACCGCCCCAGCAGACGGGAAGATTGTCATAGCCATACTTAGTGGAAAGGCGGATCATTTCCTCGCAAAGGCCGAAGATCATCTGTCGGCCCTCGCCGTCGCACAGAGGCTCGTACCAGGAGATCAGACCAACGGTGGCAAGGCCGCCGAGGTTGATTCCTTTTTCGATCAAAAGGGTCTTGGCACCCTTTCGGGAGGCGGCAACGGCCGCCGCCACTCCTGCAATACCGCCTCCGACCACGATGACGTCAAAGGCT
>JAFVYT010000018.1 GCA_017508505.1 Clostridia bacterium | reverse complement strand
GGTGCCGTGGGCACTCCCGTCACCTCTTCCTTGAGCGTTTTGGGCCTCTCCGACAACGCGCTGTATGCCTCCGAGCTTTCCTTCTGGACGGCACTGCCCCACGCCGTGATGAGCGTGTTCCTTCCCCTGATCGTTCTGATGATGACGACCAAGCTCTTCGGCAAGGAACGCTCCTTCAAGCCCGCCCTTCAGGCGGCTCCCTTCGCTTTGTTTACCGGTATCTCCTTCGGCTTACCCCTCCTTTTGGTGTCGATGTTCATTGGCTATGAATTTGCCTCTCTTCTGGCGTCTCTCATCTCCATTGCCGTGACGGTTCTGGCCGCAAAGCTCAAATTCCTGATTCCGAAAAAGCCCTGGGACTTCGGCAATGAATCCGAATGGGACAAGGAGTGGCTGGCGACCGGTGAGTTCTCCCCGATGGTGGAGTCGAAGATGTCCCTGATCAAGGCCTGGACTCCCTACCTTCTGATCGCCGTGATTTTGGTGATCACCCGTATCCCTCAGCTTCACGTCAAGGATCTTCTGACCTCCGGCCTGCCCTTTGTGATCAAGGTGGAGAATCTTTTCGGCTTTGACAATCTGGACTGGAGTCTGAAATGGGCCTACCTTCCCGGCACCTTCTTTATTCTCGTTGCGCTGATTACGAATCTGATCCATAAAATGAGCGCACAGCAGGTCAAGACCGCTTGGAAGGACACCCTCAAGCAGGTTTCCGGCGCGGCTCTCGCTCTCCTCTTCGGCCTTGCGCTGGTTGAGGTGATGAAGTATAAGAACGCAGACGGCGTCAGTATGATGGCTGAAATGGCAAATGCCCTTGCCGCCGTCGGAAAGGGGCTGTACGTTCTCATCTCCCCGTTTATCGGTGTTCTGGGTGCCTTTGTATCCGGCTCCTGCACGGTCTCTATGAATCTGTTCTCCAACCTCCAGTTCAATACGGCCACCGTTTTGAATCTGCCCACGGTCTATATCATTTCCATGCAGTGCATCGGCGGTGCCGTCGGCAATATGGTCTGTATCAACAATGCCGTCGCCGCCAGTGCGACCATCGGCATCACGGGTAAGGAGGGCAAGCTCATCAAGACCAACGTGATCCCGATGCTGATCTACACGCTGGTCACCGTGGCGATCTTCTATTTGGTTTTGGCCCTCGGCATTCTGCCTGCAGTCTGATCCCATAAAAACACAAGAAAGAACGAAGCGCAGGCTTCGTTCTTTTTTTTGCGGAAAAGCGTAGAAAAATGTCCGTTTTTGACGGTGCATTGTAACAAATTGTGAAGAGATTATGCTTTTCTACCATATAATTTGTAAATCCTTGTTTTATTCTTGATTTCTCTGACTTTTGTGATATAATTAAAGTTGATACATTTTTGAGAAATGTGATCAAAGTGTAAAAATGAACGAAACGGAGAAAAACGGGCTTGCTGAAAAAAATAAAAACGGTATATAACGTTGCGTCCACGCTTTTGGTGGTGCTTGCAGTGGCACTGGTGGTGCTTCTCGTGGGCGTCAGACTCGTCGGGCTCGAGCCCTATGCGGTGCTTTCCGGCTCCATGGAGCCGAAGTACCACGTGGGCTCCCTGATCTACGTGACGGACGTGGATCCCGCCACCCTCAAGGTAGGCGACCCCTTGACCTTCCGCACGGGAGGCACCGTGGTGACCCATGAGATCATCGAGGTGATCGAGGGAGACGGCAAAACCGAGCGAGCCTTCGTCACCCAAGGTCTTACCAACAACGTATCCGACGGGCAAATTTCCGCCTCCGACATCATCGGAAGGCCCGTCTTCAGCCTCCCCCTTTTGGGCTACGTTTCCGTCTACGTTCAGACCCCCGTGGGGATGGCCGTTGTCGCAGGTATTCTGATCCTGATGCTGGCAGCCTCCTTCCTCTTCGACCTTTTGACCGAGGAGAAGAAGACGGCAAAGGCATCATCCGCCCCCGTTGTTTCGCCCGAGGCTCCCTCCGATCCCGAGGGAGAGCGGGCTGACAAAATAGAAAATCAAAATCAGGAGGAAAAACTATGAAGACAAAACGCTTTGTCAGACCGCTGATCTACGTTGCGGTTGCGGTCTTGCTCGTGGTTTCCAGCGTGCTGGGCACTATGGCATTTTTGGCATCTTCCACCGCCGTTTCCAACACCTTTACCGTAGGTAACGTGGCCATTCAGATGTTCGAGTCCAAAACCGACAAGGACGGTAATGATATGGACGGGGATGATAAGACCTCGGACGGTAACAGCTACGAGCTTATCCCCGGTAAGAATTATCTCAAGGACCCCACCATCTACGTATCTGCGGGCAGTACCCCCTCTTACCTTTTCGTCAAGGTGAAGAACGGCATCTCCACCATCGAGAAGGAGGGTGACACCACCATAAAGGCCCAGATGCTCAAGCTCGGCTGGCAGCTGGTGAAGGAAAATGCCGCCGGTGAGGAGCTCTACCTTTACGTTGGATTGACCGGCGATGCAACCAATGCAACAGCCGGTATTTGGGATCCCGCAAATACACTGAGCTTTAAGCCCGTCGGCTCGGCTCATTCGGAGTCCTACGACGTATTCGAAAGCTTTACCATTAAGACCGAAACTCAGGTTGCAGACTACGCAGGTGCAAAGGTGACCCTGACCGCATTTGCCATCCAGACCGAGGGCTTTACCGAGCCGAAGGACGGTCTCCAGGGTTATCAGCTTGCCTGGAACGCCATCGTAGGCAGATTCCCCTTTGAAAGCGGCACCGCATTTACTGCTGCTTAAGCTTGCGTTAAGAACAAAATGACAAGGAGGTGAGATGAGGATGAAAAAAAGAACGTGGCTCTTCTGCGGTCTTGTGTTGGCTCTCGGGCTGATCTGCGTCGGGGTGACCTATGCTCTTTTGACGTCCAAGTCTCGCCCCGTTGTCAATACCTTTGTGGCGGGGGACATCGAGCTTCGACTGACTGAAAGCACGGGATCCCGTTATCCTCTCGTTCCCGGAACCGAGGTTTCCAAGGACCCGAGGATCACGGTTGCATCAGGCAGCGAGGAGTGCTGGTTGTTCGTTCGCATCACAAGGGATTCGGAGCTTGACGGCATCGTAGACTACACCGTCGCCGACGGCTGGACGGCCGTGGGCGGCGAGGAGAGTGTCTTTTGGCGAAAGGTCGATGCGACGGAGGGAGAAAAGACCTACGGCGTTTTAAAGCACGACCGATTCACCGTGTCCGATGAGGTCACGGAAGCGGATCTTCTCTCTTTGGGATCCGAGCCGAAGCTTCGCTTTTGTGCGTTTGCTGTTCAGCAGGAAGGAATTTCCACTCCCGAGGCGGCGTGGGAAAAAGCAAAATCTATGGAGGATGAAGGATGACGAAAACCAAACACAGACTCATCATGGAGCTTCTTCTCCTCGTAGTGGCGCTGATCCTGTTTGTACAGACGAGCTTTGCCTATTTCACCTCGAAAAAGGAGACCGGAGCGACCATCACCTCGGGAACCGTATCCATTATGCTGTCCGAGGCCGCCGTGACCCGTGACGGAAACGGCAATTTGGTGGAGGATACGGACTCGGCGCGCATCTTCGGTACGTCCGACGGTGCGGTGCACGATTACGGTGTGGTGTTCCCGGGGCAGGGGATCTTTAAGGATCCCACCATCTCCAACACCGGGGACGGCCCCGCTTGGATCGCCGCCAAGGTCACCATCACCGACGGCTCGAAGGACGTTCATCGCGTGCTGGGCTTCGAGAATTACGATGACCTTGACCTTGCAGGCTTTATGACAGGCGGTCTGATGGACGAGGGGGAGCATTTCGGCACCTGGAACGGTCTGGAGAACGTCACGTACAGTGACAACTTTGCCATGCTGCAGGTTCCGCACCGTGCAGAGGGCCGATACGACGTATACTTTTTCGTTCTTGCACCCCTTGCCCGAGCCGAGTCCGTGGTACTCTTTGAAAACCTTTATTTTTCCGGGGACTATGACAATATCCAGATTCAGGAGTTTGCCGAGCTGAAGATCGACGTAGTCGCCTACGGCGTTCAGAATCAAGGCTTTGCTTCCTGCTACGAGGCAATGCTCACCGCCTTGCCCGAGCATTTCGAGGATTTTCTGCAGCCTGCTCCCTGAGAGCAGGGTACAGAGAAGCACGAAGGCTTTTTTCGTGCTTCTCTGTGCCGAAAACGGTCGAAATTGACCGAATTGATTTTTGAGAAAGGAGGGCAACCCGATGCCGCAAAAGATCGGAAGAAAAACTCTGGGAAAACGGATTCTCAGCGTCCTTTTGCTTTTGTCCGTTGTGCTGGAATTGGCAGGGGTATTTGAGCTGCCCGTCCTTTCTGCCGCCGATGAGGCGACTCCCGAGGCCTACGTTGCCCTCGACGGACTCCCCGTAGAGCAGATCGATCTTCTTCGAGGGGAGAAAATGACGCTGGAAGCCGTTTGCACCTCGGAGGAGGGTCTTCGCTATCAATGGCAGATCCGCCATCCCGCCGACACGGAGCGTTGGATCGACGTTTCCGACGCAAACGGTGCCTCCCTTGCATTCAGCCACGCCTTGGTCGCAAGCCTTGCGGATGCAAGCGGCGAGGTCTACCTTCGCTGTGTGATGAACGGCTACGAGGAATACATAACGTCAGCGGTCAAGGTTTGTCTTGTGAGCGACGTCGCTTCTTCCGCGGCTGCTTTTTCCATGAGAAGCGCCGCTCCGTCCCTTCTTGCACAGACCGACAGTACCGGGGAAGAGCCGGGGGAGGGAGAGCTTCGCGCTCACTCCATCGTCATCAACTATCTGTTTGACAACAACGCCATTGCCTTTGAGCCCAACGGTGCGGCAGTGGCTCACGGAAGTGCCTTCCACGAGACTGTGAAAAGCCCCAAGGTTGTGGGCTACGCCCCCTTCCGACGCATCGGAGAGGATTACGTGGAGGCTCCCGAGGTCGTCTTTGACTTGGCCGAGGTCACCGAGGACATCACCGTCAACGTCATTTACGAGCCTGCGCTGGTGGACTTTTCCGTGCATCACCATCTGCAGAATCTGCACAACGACGAGTATTCTCTCACTGCCGATTATGTTACCACGGGTCGCGGCCTGACGGGTGCACTGGTACCTGAGGGGCTTGCATTTACCGAGACTCAGCGCCCGGGCTTTAAGTCTCTGTCCTACGAGCGGCTTACGATCGCCGCCGACGGCTCCACCGTGGTGGAGATCCGCTACGACCGCAACTACTATCTTGTGGACTTCGATATGAACGGCGGCTACGGCACCGACCCCGTTTACACCCGCTTTGGGGATTCGGTGGGTGCCAATACCCCCGTACGTCACGGCTACGTCTTCGACGGCTGGGAGCTGGTTTCCTATAACGGCCATCTTCCCACGGAGCAGCAGAGCTCCGACTATGCCCTTGCCGAGGGTACTACCGTGACCGTTCCTGCGGCGAATCTGGAGTACCGTGCTCGCTGGATTACCACCCAAACCACCTACACCATGGTCTTCTGGCGGGAAAATGCCGAGGACGACGGCTATACCTATTGGGATCACCTGCCGGGGCTCGGTGCCGTTTCCGGCTCTCTTGTGGACGGGCAGGATCTGATCGGTCAGATCAGTGAGATCGAGGATGAGGAAAACTTTACCTTCAACGCAGAAAAGACCGACAAAAACGTGATCATTGAGGGTGACGGCTCTTCGGTCGTCAACGTGTACTATACAAGGAATTATCACAAGATTACCCTCAAGGCCCCGGGAAAGTGTACCATCCCTGCAGGGCACACCCATACCGAAGCCTGCTACGACTACGTTTGCGGTCTCGGGCATACCCATACCGATGCCTGCGATCCGGTGCTGGAATGTACCGAGACGCTCCATCCCGCACATACCGACGAGTGTCTGGTCTGTACCACCCCCGAGCACAGTCACTCTCCCGTTTGTACCTGCCCCCTGACGGAGCACACCCACGTGAAGGCCTGCTGGCCCGACGCGGGCACCCGACAGAACAATGCCCCCTCGGGAGCCCCCTCGAATCCTGCGGACGGAACCGTGTTCCGTCGGAACACCTTCAGCACCCGCTATATCTATATCAAGGGGACCTGGTACCGCTATAACGGCAGAGCCTCCGGCGGCGTGGTGGTGGACCCCTCCTGCGGCTTTGATACGGAGCACACCCACACCGACGCCTGCGACTGCAAGATTATGGAGCATACCCACGGCCTTTCCTGCTATTCCGATACCCTCCATACCCATACCGAGTCCTGCTACCGCTATTCCTGCGGCGCCGTCGGCCACGAGCACACGGATGCCTGCCTGAGGCTGAAGTGCGGCATTACCGTGGGGCATACCCACACCACCTCCTGCCAAAGCTCCACCGCCACCAATGTGGTCGGAGAGATTTACCGAAAGTATCAGCAGTCCGTAGCGGATCTGTTTCCCATTGTGGATGACCACGGCGTGGTCTACAACAACGGCGAGCGCTGGAAGCCCTCGGACTCTACGGTGTTTACTCAGGTTTTGGTCTTCATCACCGAAATGCCCGCCGACAGCTTCACCCTGACTCTGGACAAGGCGACCCACACCCCCTACACCATGCAGTATTATATGGAGCTTTTGCCCGGTCAGACCGTGGAGGAGGGAACCGAGGTGGTCACCCTTGACGGTAAGCGGTACGCGCTGGAGAATACCATCAAGGCAAAATACAACTACGTGACCCGTGCCGAGGACTTCTTTGATATCACGGGCTTTACTCAGTATCGCTCCGATCCCGACTTCGACCGAAACGACCAGATCGATCTTTCCGGAGACGAGGAGGATCTGATCGTCAAATTCTATTACAATCGCTCCAATCACGACCTCCACTTCAAAAGCCACGGCGAGGTTTTGGAGGATCGGGAGCAGACGGGGGTTTTGTACGGCACCCCGTTAAAGGACTATTACTTCGTTCCCGATTATCCCGCCACGCTGGAGCCCAATGCTTATGAATTCGCGGGCTGGTATACCTCCCCCGGCTGCTATGATGGCTCCGAGGTGGATTGGGACAGCCTGACGATGCCCGACGGAGACCTGATGCTCTATGCCAAGTGGGCTCCCATCAAGCATCGGGTGAGAGTATGGCTGGATCAGTCCCTTACCGAGCCGATCGGTCAGGAGCAGATCGTAGATCACGGCGCCTTTGCCGTCGCTCCCTCCGAGAACGTCACCAACGGCAACTACTCCTTCCAGGGCTGGTTCTACACCACGGTAGTCAACGGGGAACGGGTGGAGAAGGCCTTCAACTTCACGGGTATTCCCGTTCTGGACGATATGGATATCTATGCCAAATGGGGCTCTCACGTTTCCGTGGAGTATCGGGTCAATTACGTCCTGCAGCTCACAGGTGAGCCCGTTGCAGACTCCACCGAGGGCAGCGCCCTTGCAGGTCATAACAAGACCTTTGAGGCAAAGGCGGGCGCTGACCTATACGAGAAATTCCGCAGCGGCTACTATCCTCTGGTCAGCAGCCACACCATCACCATGAGTGTGGACGGGACCCACGAATTCACCTTCTATTACGTCTTTGTACCGGCGATGCCCTATGCCGTCCGTTTTGTGGACGCACAAACAGGGGAGAGCATCCTTCCGGAAAAGAAGGTAATGGACAATAGCCTCTCCGTGGTAACGGAGACCTTCGAGCGGATGGACAAGATGATTCCCGATGCGTATCAGAAGCGTCTGGTTCTTTCCGCAAACGAATTGGACAGTGACGGGGACGGCATCTTCGATGCCAACGTCATTACCTTCTACTACAGACACGACGAGGTGCACGCCTACTATAAGGTGGTGCATTACCTCCAAAACATCGCCGCGGACGGCTATCGCGAATATCAGTCCTCCGAGACCCTCGGGGTCATCGGTGAGGAGTATACGGCGACGCCGATTACCATTACGGGCTTTTCCTTCAACGCTGCCGCGACCCGTATCAATGGGGTTGTGACCCCCGCGAGCGCTACGGGAGTCAAGGCCGTTCTGGATCAGGAGGGTATGATCCTGGAGCTTTACTATGACCGTATCGAGTACCCCTATACCGTCATCTACACCAATGGCGAAACAGGGGAGCAGCTCCTGCCTCCCAAGCGCGCTACCGCCCTCTTTGGTGCGCAGATCACGGAGCGCGCCGCCGACCTGAGGGAAAAGGGCTATACCCTTTCCAGCGACGGAGTCAAGCTCTTAAGCGTTTCCGCCAACGAAAGCCACAACGTCATCGAGTTTTTGTATCTGGAGTCCGTTGTTTCCATTAAGTACCATATGGTCGGTGCCCTCGGCGGCGGTACCCTTACCCGCAGCTCCGAGAATCTTTCCGCCGTCACAGGCGTGGCCTTGGGCTCTGCTCCGCTGGTTTCCGGAGGATACTACTTTGACGGGTGGTATCTGGACGCGGATTGCAAAAGCCCCGTGGACGCCGCTCTCGTGGATCCCGAAACCGGCAAGCTTTCTCCCGTCAAGGCCTCCGATGCCGTCTGGCCGGAGGGGCTCGAGTTCTTCGCACGCTTCCTTCCCAAGGAGACCAAGCTGACCGTGATGAAATCGGGCTGGTATCCTCTTGATACGGATCAGGCCTTCCTCTTTTGCATTCGAGGGGTTGCCGACACCGAGACGGAGGGGATCGACCTGACCTTCTCTATCAAGGAAAACGGCAGTGCCGTCCTTGCGGGTCTCCCCGTCGGAGAATATACCGTCACCGAGCTTGTGGGCTGGTCTTGGCGCTATGAAAGCACGGAGCACGAAAAGCGCATCACCCTTTCGGTGAATCCCGAGGACAACGTGCTCGTCTTCTCCAATACCCGAGACCTTCCCAAGTGGCTCGACGGCAATGCGTTCCGTCAAAATATGTTTTCAGAATAAAGAAAGGAGGACGGCTTTCCCATGAGATCCTTTTCATTCGGTCGACGCCGTGTGATCGCGATGGCGGTATCCCTTGTACTGCTTCTCTCGGTCTCGGTCGGAGTCGTCCTTGCCTATCTTGCCGCTAAGACCGACGAGGCGGAAAACGTAATGGTACCGGGTGTCGTGTCCTGCAGTGTGAACGAGATCTTCGACGGAGTCGAGAAAAAGGACGTCAGCATTCGAAATACGGGCAATACCGCCGCCTATATCCGAGCCTCGATCCTGGTCACTTGGCAGTCTCAAGGGGAGCATGCGGAAATCTACGCCAAGGCACCCCTTCCCGATACAGACTATACCGTAGAATACGGTGACCCCTTGTGGGTGCAGGGCTCCGACGGCTTTTGGTACTATACCGAGCCCGTCTCTGCCGAGGAGGATACGGGTGTTCTCCTCCGTTCGATCCGTCCTGTCGGCACGGCCCCCGAGGGATACGTTTTTTCCGTGGAGGTCGTAGCCTCCGCCTTGCAGGCCTTTCCCGCCAATGCAGTGGAGGAGGCTTGGGGCGTTACCACCGCAGGGGATACCCTCCTTCCCCGATAGATCTTACCCGAGAACCGCCTGCAAAGCAGGCGGTTTTTTTATCCCCAAGGAAAAAAGGGGAAAGCGAAAGTATTTCGTTTTCCGATCCCTTTACACCCCACATTTTCCTTGCTATAATGGAAAAAAGATAGGAGGAGGCAGGTGAAATGAAGATCTTTAACATTCGGGACTACGGCGCCAAAACCGCAGATACCCTGCAGACTGCCGCCATTCAGGCAGCCATCGACGATTGCTTTTTGGCAGGCGGCGGCCGCGTGCTCGTTCCCTGCGGGCTTTATTGGACGGGCGGCCTTCGCATCCGCTCGGGAGTGGAGCTGTATCTGGAAAGCGGCGCCATCCTGAAGGGAAGTCTGGATCCCAAGGATTATTTCGGCTTTCTCGAGGATACCGTTGAGCCCGTGACCGTCGAGCCCGTCGGCAACACCCCCGCCACGGGCAGAAGCGCCGTGGCCACCAGCGATTGGTGCAACGCCCTCATCCGTGCGCTGGATGCTCACGATTTTGCCATCATCGGGGAAAAGGGCTCGTATTTCGACGGCTCCAATGTCTATAACCCCAATGGGGAAAACGATTGCCGCGGCCCTCACGGCATCAGCGTCTGGCGATGCAACAATATGCGCTTTGAGGGGTATACCTTCCTCAACAGCTCCAACTGGTGCCACGCCATTTTTCAAAGCCGTAATATTACCATCCGTAACGTCGCCGTTCACGGTGGCTTTGACGGCATTGACATCCGCACCTGTGACGAGGTCCTCATCGAGGATTGTAATTTGAATACGGGGGACGATGCGGTTGCAGGCTATGACAATCACAACGTCACCGTGCGTAACTGCAAGCTCAACAGCGTTGCGATGCCTCTTCGCATCGGCGGCAACAACTTCCTTGTGGAAAACTGTGTTTCCGATGAGCGCAATTTCGGCCAGCGCTTGAATCTCTCCTTGGAGAAGAAGGTGCGCAACTGCATCTCCGACGAGCATTGCCGACACGAGTCCCACGCGGTCTTTTCCTATTACTGCGACTTCCGCGCGATCCTGCGAAAGCCCCCCGAGAACATCGTGATACGCAACTGTCACTTCGCCCAGGCCAGAGAGGTGATGCGTCTGGAGTTTACCGGTCTGAATCGCTGGTGCCGTCAAAAGGGTCTGCAGGAGATCACCTTTGAGAATTGCTTCATCGGGGATCTGTACCATACGGGTATGCTTTGGGGCGACGCAGAGGAAAAGGTGACCTGCCGCTTCAAAAACGTAACCTTTGCCTGCCGCGAGGGGGCAAATCAGGTGCCGATGCTGGCCATTGGCAACGTGAAGAAGCTTGTTTTCGAGGATTGCACCTTCCAAGGCTATGAAAAGCCCGTATTTTTAATGGGAACCGACGACGAAGCAAACGTGGAGCTCATCCGCTCCGGAGAGATCGACCTGAGAAGGGTCTCCTTCGAGGAGTGCGTAGCAGCCCATCCCGGTGGCGTTGCCACTCAGGATAAGGGCAAGTTCCTCTTTTGGAATCTGAAGGATCCCACCGCTCCGCCCGTTCCGGGAAAAGAGCCCCCCAAGAAGTGAGAGAAGCCGAAGAAAACGAAAAAGGGCCGCATCTGCGGCTCTTTTTTTGATGATTGAACGGGATTCTATTTTTGGATGTCCGGGCAATCGGTTCGGCAGAGAATGTAGTCGATGCTGACGTTATAAAAATCGGCAAGACGAATCAAGGACTCGGTAGGGGGAATCCGCTCACCGTTTTCAAACTTGGAGAGAAGCGCTTGCTCGATGCCGGTTTTCATTTGTACGGCTATTTGCGTATAGCCTTTGCTTTTTCTCAAGAGTTTCAAGTTATTTTTCATAATACACCTCAATGACATTATGTCATAATTACTATTGACAAATATGACAAAGTGTCATATAATGTAAATAACACCAAAGGAGGAATTATTTTATGAAAAAAATCTTAGTATTATTCTTGACGTTGATTCTTTGTTTTTCCATTACCGCCTGTGTGCTTCCCGACGGTTTTCCTGAAAAAAAGGATTTCGAAAAGGAAACCGATACGAGCGAGGAAGAATTGGAAGCATTGGTTTTCGGATTGAATGAAACCGCAGCTTTTTCCGAGCTTGCATTTACGGCAACGGAAATGAAGGAAAGCAGTGGTGCCGATTACTTTAAGCCCGAGGAGGGAAATGTCTTCGTAGGAATCCACTTTACGATTGAAAATACCTCCGATGAAGAGCAAAGCGTCAGCTCGCTTTTGATGTTTGACGGCTACGTTGACGACGTAAAGTGTGATTACTCCTTTAATGCCGCTTGTGCCTTTGATGACGGAACCTTGGATGGGGACGTTGCTCCCGGAAAGAAGCTGGTCGGTTGGTATGCCGTGGAGGTTCCTGCCGATTGGAGCACCATTGAGCTTGAGGTTCAGGACAAATATCTTTCCAAGCAGTCTGCAAAGTTTGTTTTTGAAAAATGAGTGAAAGAGCCGCATCTGCGGCTCTTTTTTCTTTTCCGTAATTGACCGATCCCGACGGCCCGTGGTATAATGGCAAAAAAAGGAGATTGAGGTATCGGGTATGAATTGTAAAGAGGTCGAACGCATCCTTCGGGAGACTGCCTACGTCAGAGTCGGCGGTACCGCCGAGGAGGAACGCTGTGCGGATGAATTCGCCGCCCGTCTTCGGTCTCTGGGTCTTGATCCCGTAAAGGAGGCCTTTTCCATAACGCTCTACCAAGTCAAAAAAGCAGCTCTCACGGTAGGGGGAAGAAGCATCCCCTGCACGGGATACGGCGGCGTTGCAAACGGCACGGTCAAGGGAAGACTTGTGTACTTGCGCGGTAAAAAGCAAGAACTGCGTTTTCAGCAAGAAGTTGCCGACATATCTCTATTGCAGGAGATTCTCTGGTATCGTCGGTATTTTCCTTGAAGGAAAATCCAAAAATAGCGATACGCTTGCCCCTTATATTCCGGTAAAGTGAATTTATTATAAGACGTGCAAACCTACTTTTCTGATGTTCATTTATCTTTAAAACACCATTCCAATAATCTGCAGCTTCTCTCAAATTAAAATGTTCGCAAAGATATACGAGGTTCAGTAAATCTTTCTGAAAACAAGAACCTCCAAAACCTATGGAACTGTTCATATAACTCGAACCAATGCGAGAATCTTCGCCTACCGCACGAGCCACTTCTTCTATATCTGCACCTGTGGCTTCACAAAGTTCGCTAATAGAATTTATGGAACTTATACGTTGTGCCAAAAATGCGTTTGCCGTAAGTTTGCTAAGCTCACTAGACCACAAAGAAGTTTTTATTATTTTTTTGCGGTCAACCCAATGAGCATAAATATCTGCCAAAGTTTCTATAGCTTTGATTCCATCAGAAGTATCTTCATCTCCACCTATCAAAATTCTATCGGGATTTTCAAGATTTTCTATGGCAGTCCCCTCAGCGAGAAATTCCGGATTTGACAAAACTTGAATTTTTACTTTTGAGGTTCTATTGAAAATATCTTTTAGGATTTCAGCTGTTCTAACCGGCATTGTAGATTTTTCTACAACTATTTTATCGGACTCAGAAACTTGAGCTATCTTACGAGCACACGCTTCTACGTATGTTAAATCAGAGGCTTTACCTGCCCCATAGCCGTAGGTTTTAGTAGGTGTATTTACCGATATAAAAATAATGTCGGCAGTGCGAATTGCACTGTCGACATCTGTCGTAAAAAATAAGTTTTTGCCACGAACTCGGGTTACTGTCTCTTTCAAGTTGGGTTCAAATACCGGCAAGATGTCTGAATTCCACGCCGAAATGCGTTCTGCATTTATATCTGCAACCTCAACTACTATTTCCGGACACTTTGATGCGATGACCGCCATTGTAGGCCCGCCAACGTAACCCGCACCGATGCAGCAAATCCTCATTTACTCTCTGATAAGTTCGCTCTTCTTTGCAAATGCTTCTTCAGAAACTCCCTGTTTAAGAGCTTTTTCACGCAAACGGAGACTTTGAAGTTTTATAAATCCTGTTGCGTCGTCTTGATTGTAATCGCTCTTTACGCCTTCCATACTTGCGATTTTTTCATCATAGAGGCTCTTTGGACTCTTTCTTCCGGCACAAATAATGTTGCCCTTGTAAAGCTTTAAGCGAACTGTTCCACAGACGTTTTCTTGGCTCTTAT
>JAFVYT010000216.1 GCA_017508505.1 Clostridia bacterium | reverse complement strand
TTTGGCACCCGTGCCTTGTCGGGGAAAACGGAACGAAACATCCTTCATAAAATACACACTTGCACATGTCGCTTCAGTGTACGGACGTGAGGTGGAAGACCCCTCCGATTTTCCCCTCTCCTTCTGAGCTGTAAAATCGAGCGAGACAAGGAAAACAAGCGAGCCCCGACGGGAGTTTACTCGACGTAAATGACCGAGGGGCAAGTGACGTTTGACACAGTCGCAGCCGATTTTACAGTTCAGAAGCGGCTGCTTCGTCAAGCAGGATAATCACATCTCTATGAAACTGCAAAACGCTGGCCTGGCAGGCGGGGGCGGGATCCTCGAGGAAGGCGTGGCGGACGGCGGCGGCCTTGTTTTTGCCGGTGGCGAGGAAGAGGCAGGTCTGGGAGGTCATGATGCTGCCGATGCCCATGGTGATGGCACGGGTGGGAACCTCGGAGACGGAGGAGAAGAAGCGGGAATTATCCCGAATGGTCTCGGGGGTCAGGTCGGTTGAGTGGGTATCATAGAGGAAGGCGGGGCCGGGCTCGTTGAAGCCGATGTGACCGTCGGAGCCGACGCCGAGCACCTGAATGTCCGTACCTCCCGCACGGTTGAGCACGCTCTGATAGCGGCGGGCCTCCTCGTCCGCATCGGGAGCGGAGCCGCAGGGAATGTGAATGTTCTCCTCGGGCAGATCGATATGATCGAAGAGATTGGCCCTCATAAAGGCCAAAAAGCTCTGGGGATTTTTGGGGTCGATGGGATAGTACTCATCCAGATTATAGGTGTTCACACGGGAAAAGGAAATCTCGCCCCGCTGATAGGCTCTTACCAAGGCGCGGTAAAGCGGCACGGGGGTGGAGCCGGTGGCAAGGCCGAGGCGCAGGTCGGGCTTGCGCTTGAGGCGATCGATGACGATGCCTGCGGCAAAGTCGGCCATCTCCTCCTCATTTTCGAAAATGTAAGCACAGTAGTGCTTGGAGCCAAACAGGATTTGTCTCATTTTCATCACTCTTTTCTTTAGAAATCCCCTATATTTTAGCCCCTCGCTCCTCTTTTGTCTTTTTGCTTTTTGGTAAAAGGTTTGTAGAATCCCGCATTTTGTGCTATAATGAAAAAAGAAATCGAAAAAGAAAGGATGCCCACTATGTTTTACCGTGTATTCGGCCCCGTGGGAAGCGGAAAACGCGCCTTTTTACAGTCCCTTGCGCGGGATGCCTTCCAAAGCGGAAAGCGCGTCTTCGTTCTGGTGCCGGAGCAGGCAAGCGCCGACTACGAGAGAGAGCTGGTGCGCCTTTTGGGGCCGCAGTGCAGCATGCTCCTGGAGGTGACGAATTTCTCCCGTCTGTCCAACGTCGTGCTCCGAACCTTTGGAGAAATGGCGAGAAGAAGCATCACCCCGGAGGAAAAGAAGCTGATCATCTCCCACGTTCTGGGAGAGCTGGGGGATCGGGTGAGCACCCTCGGGGTAAACCGTGACCCGGAGAGCGTTTCCGCCCTCCTGGCCGAGTGGGAGGAGCTCTACCGCGCAGGGGTCTCGGGAGAGGGGCTGGAGCGAGTCCTGGCCGATCCCGAGGTAAGCGAGGGGCTGAAGAAAAAGCTCGAGGAGCTGAGGGTTGTGCAGGCCTGCTTTCGGGAAAGGGTCGAGGGTGCCTTTGACGACCCTGCCGAGGAGGAGGAGCGTCTTTCCCGGGTGCTGGAGGTCTATCCCTTTTTTGAAAACAGCTGTGTCATCGCGGATCTGTTTTGGGACTTCACCTACCCTCAGGAGCGGATCCTGAAGCAGATCCTGCGTCAGGCCGAGACCGTGGGGATCTCCTTTACCGCAAAAAAGGGGGAGACGGCTCTGTTTGAAAAATCCCTCGGTGCGGCGCGCAGGCTTCTGGCCCTGGCAAGAGAGGTGGGGTGCGAGGTACGGGACGAGGTGCAGGATTCCCCCGAGGAGGGAGAAATCCCCTTTCTTTTAAAGCACCTTGCCGCGGGGACGGAAACCTATCCCGAGCCCCCAAAAAACATTCACGTGGTGGCCTGTCCCGACGGAGCGGACGAGGCACGGTTCATCGCGGCCACCATCCGCAAAAAAATCGGAGAGGGCCACCCTTATTCCTCCTTCGGAGTGCTGACCCCCACGGAGGGAGAAAAGGAGCTTCTGGCTCTGACCCTGGAGGCCGAGGGAATCCCCGTCTTCTGGGAGGAAAAGAAGCCCTTATCGGCCTCGCCCGCATCCCGCACGGTCCTGCTTGCCGCCAAAATCGCATCCCTCTTTGCTACGGAGGAGACGGTGCGGGAGTACCTTACCCACGCTCTGATCTCCCATCCAAAGGACGAGATCTTTCTCTTGGAAAAATACGTCGCAACCTGGGGTCTTTCCGGACGGAGCCTGATGAACGGGAAGGACTTTACCCTGAACCCCGACGGGTACGGGGAAATCAAGGACGAGGGAAAAAGGGAGCTTGCGGCCGTCAACCGTGCAAGGAAGGCGGTCTTCGAGCCCCTGCGACAGCTTTCCCTTGCCCTCGCGGCGGGAACGAATCGGGAAAAGGTCACGGGGATCGTGGCCTTTCTGGAACGGATCGGAGCGGAAAAGTGCCTGATGCGCCGAATCGGTCAGGACGAGGGTGCCGAGGCGCTCGAAGAGGCGGGAGAGCGGGTGCGGATGTGGAACGCGGTGCTGGAGCGTCTGTCGGGCATCGGTCGCGCCTTGGGCGAGGAGGCGTGTGACCCGGAGCAGTTTTTCCGTCTGCTGAGCATTTCTCTGTCCGGGGAGCTCCCCGGCACGGTCCCCCCCGGAGAGGATCGGGTGCATTTGGGCACGGCAGGCTTTTCCCGTCCCGATGGGGTCGAATTCGTCTTTATTACGAATCTGAACGCAGGGGTCTTCCCCGCTCCCATGGGCACGGGCAAGGTCTTTTCCGAAACGGATCGGGAGAGGCTGGTGGCGCTGGGCTTCCCCGTTTTGTCGGGGGATCGGATGGCCTCGGAGGAGCTGTTCCGCTTTTATCTGGCCGCCTCCAATGCCTCGGAGGAGCTGTATCTGTGCTACCGCGAGGGCGGCGACGAGGAAACCAAGGGCTCCCTTTCCGTCTTCGGAAAGAGAGTCTTGAACCTGTTTCCCCTCTGTCAAAAGGAGCACTTCTCCGCAGAGGAGGCCCTGCCCTCCTCCCCGGAGAGTGCCCTGCGCTATTTTCTGTCCCACGCGGGGGAGGACACCCCCCTGCAGCGGGAATTGGAGGACTATTTTAAGGACGAGCCCGAGGCACGGGAGCGTCTGCTTTACGCCCTTGCGGCCAAGGGGATTTGTGGGGTGGAGGAAAACCTTCGGACCGTGCTCCCCTACGAGGGACGGGACATCCGAATGAGTTATTCCCGTCTGGAAAAATACTCCGAGTGCCCCTTCGCTTATTTTGCCCGCTACCTTCTGGAGGCCAAGGAGGAGCGAAGCGCCTCCTTCGGGCACAACGTCACGGGTACCTTCGTGCATCGGGTACTGGAAAAGATCCTGACGGAGCTGAAAAACGAAGGGGTCGATCTGTCCGAGGTCGAGGAGGCGGAGCTGGCTCGGCGAAACGAGATCGCCTGCCGTGAGGTGGCCCTGGAAATGGTCGGGGAGGAGGCGGAGGCCGAGGTTCGGATGCAGCTTCGGCAGATCGCCCGATCCACCCTTTTAATTCTGAAGAAAATGAAGGAGGAGTTCGCCGTTTCCCGATTCCGTCCCCTCTTTTTCGAAAAGGATCTGACGGAGCTGGCAGGGGGATACCGCATCCCCTTGGGCGACGGCACGGAGCTGATCCTCGTGGGCAGCATCGACCGCGTAGATCTGTATACCGACGCCTCGGGTCAGGACTACGTGCGGGTCATCGACTATAAAACGGGCAAGAAGATCTTCCGTCTGGAGGACGTGGCCAACGGCCTGGATCTGCAGATGCTTCTGTATCTGTTCGCCCTTTGGAAAAAGCCCCTTCGGGAAAAGGGAAGCCCTGCGGAGCCTGCGGGGATTCTTTACCTTTCGGGAATGGAGGAGGCCCTGAGCTGCAAGAATCTGTCCGAGGTCAAAATCGCCCGGGAAAAGCCCTATCACGGGCTGAATCGGGACGGACTCTTCGTGGACACCCCCTCCCTTTTGGCGGCGCAGGATCCCGAGGGAAAGGGGGAATTCATTCCCGCCCCCCGCAGGAAGCGCCGCACGTCTCTGGACACGGGGGGACTCATCAGCCTTCGTGACCTCGGGCGCTTAAAGCGGAAGACCGAGGCGGACTTTGTGAAAATGGCAACCAGCATCCGCAGCGGACGGGTGGCACCCCACCCCCTTTACGCCCCCGGGCAAAAGGACGCCTGCGAATACTGTGAATTTTTGCCCGTTTGCAAGCGCAAAAAGGGCTGTGAACGGAAATACCTTTCGGCACCCACCGAAGCAGATCTTTACGGAGAGGAGGAGTAAGATGGAAAAGAAATGGACCCCCGACCAAAGAGCGGCCATTGACGCACGGGGTGTCAGCCTCGCGGTGAGCGCCGCCGCGGGAAGCGGCAAGACCGCCGTGCTCACCGAGCGCATCCTCTCCCTTCTTTCCGAGGAGGGGGGCCTCCGCGCCTCCCGTCTTGCAGTGGTGACCTTCACCCGTGCCGCCGCACGGGAACTGGAGGGGAGACTGTACGAGGCCATCTCCAAAAAGGTAGCCGCCGAGCGGGAAAACCGCCATCTGAACCGCCAGCTCTTCGAGCT
Source organism: Clostridia bacterium (assembly GCA_017508505.1). The sequence continues at coordinate 5,228 of JAFVYT010000216.1, read as the reverse complement.
GAGTCGCGCACAGATCTCCACCATTCACTCCTTCGCCTACACTCTGATCAAGGAATATCACAGGGAGCTTGGGCTGGGAGAGGCCCTTCGGATCCTGCCCCCTGCGGAGGCCGAGGAGCTGAGCCGCCGCGCCGCAAAGGAGGCGGTGCGCGCCTTTTTGGAGGAGGCGGAGCGGGACGAAAAAAAGGAGCTCCTCTTTCGCCTCTTCGGCAAGGGAAGGAGGGCCTCGGGGCTGGAGGAGACCCTGATCCGGATCCACCGTGAGGCCGCAGGGCGCCCGGGAGGGCTCCAAGAGATGCGGGAGAAGAATCTTCTCTCCGGGGAAATGCTGAAAAAGGCACAGGACGGCGTCCTCTCCTTTTACGACACCCCTGCGGGTGCAGAGCTTTTGCGCCACGTGCGCGAGACCCTGGAAGGAGCCGATTCCCTCCTTTTGACCCTTGCGGAGGAGCTAAAGGACAAGAGCGGCGAGGCCGCCATGGCCTACGCCCCCTTCCTGAAGGAGAAGGAAAAGGCCGTTTCCCTTGCCCTTTCTGCCCTGCAAAAGCCCGATCCGGCTGCGGCCGCAGGGCTCCTGCGAGGAGCATTCGTGGGATCCCGCGTGCCCTCTCTGCCGAAAAAGTATTCGGATCCCGACGTGAAGGAGACCTGCCACGGGGCGTGGAATCGCTACGCGAAGGATCCCATCGTTACGGGGATCCTGCCGATTCTGGAGGAGGATGCCGCGGCCCTTTCCGATTGGGAGGAGGGCTGCGAGCTTCTGGAGCTGCTCTTTGCCTTATGCTGTGACTTTGAGGAGCGCTTCCGCTTTGCCAAGCGGGAAAAGGGTGCGGTGGACTACAACGATCTGGAGCATCTGGCCCTGCAGCTTGTGATGACAAAAAAGGACGGCGCTTGGGAGAAAACGCCCCTTGCCCACGAGATCGGCCTGCGGTACGACGCCGTCTTCGTGGATGAATATCAGGACACCAACGAGGTGCAGGATATGCTCTTTCGCGCCATTGCGGGGGAGGATAAGCTCTTCGTGGTGGGCGACCCCAAGCAGAGCATTTACCGCTTCCGAGGGGCGGAGCCTCGCATCTTTGCCGCTTACAAGAACGATCTGCCCCGATACCCCGATCCCCAAGGGGGGATGCAGAAGATCTTCCTCTCCAACAACTTCCGATGCAACAAAAGCGTCATCGATCTGGTCAATCGGATGTTCCGTGCCATTATGGACGAGAGGGCTCCGTCCTCCCTTTACAAAAAGGAGGATCAGCTTGTCTTTTCCAAGGTGACAAGGCCCGGGGAGGAGGAGGACGAATACCCCGCGGAGCTTTGCCTTGTGGAGGAGGGAGCCCTGCCTGAGGAGGTGGAATATCCCGAGGAGGTGGCAGAGGCCTCCTGGATCGCGGGACGCATCACCGCTCTGATGCGGGAGGAAAAGCGCGCAGGGGTGCGCTTTGAGCCGAAGGACGTAGCCGTCATCTGCCGCTCCCACCGTCAAATCTCCCGTGTGAAAACCGCGCTGGACAACCGCGGGATCCCCTGCACCGCCTCGGAAAAGGACGCGGTGAAGAAGGAGGAGGAATACCTCTTTGTGACCTCGCTTTTGGCCGCCGTGGAAAATCCCACGCGGGACGTGCCGCTTCTCGCGGTGCTCGCCTCCCCTGTATTCCGCTTTTCTCCCGACAGCCTTTACCGCATTCGAAGGGGCGCGCGGGGGGTGCCCTTTTACACCGCCCTGTGTCGCTTTGCCGAAGCAGGCGACCACGACCAGACCCGTGCGATGTGTCGGGACTTTCTGGCCCTTCTCGATCAGCTTCGGGATCGTTCCCGCTCCCTTACCCTTTCCGCCTTTCTCTTTTACGTTTATGAAAAATGGGGCCTCGACGCGATCTATGCCAAAAACGGGAAAAAGAGCGGCATTCGCGCCCTTCTGACCGAGGCGGCGGGAGCCGCGCAGGAGGCGGGCGTCGCCTTTCTCGGGGCCTTCTGCCGCTACCTGCAGGATTCGGAGCTCACCTCCCCCGACGGAGGAGAGGGCGTACGGCTCCTGACCATGCACAAGTCCAAGGGGCTGGAGTTTCCCGTGGTCTTCGTTTCCTTCCTGTCGTCCTCGTTTTCTCAGCAGGACGAGATCGCGACCCTGCTCCTTTCCGATCAGGCGGGCTGCGCTCTTTCCCTGCCCTCGGACGGGGGTCGCATCAAGCGGAACAATCAGGCAAAGCGCGGCGTCAAGGCGCTGCTCCATCGGGATATGATCGAGGAGGAGAAGCGCATCCTTTACGTGGCAGCGACCCGTGCCCGTCAGCGCCTCTTTCTGACCGGCTCCGTCAAGGATGCCGCCGCTCTCAAGGGGCTTCTCATCACGGGGGTTTCCACCCCCTTGCCCGTTCCCCTTTCCCGTTATCTCTTCGCCTCGGCCTCCTCGCCCTTACAGACGGTGCTTTTGTCTTTGCGCTCGTCCCCGGCCTTGGAGGCGGTGCTGGACGGCGCACGGGAGGCTGTCGACGGGGATCTGATCCTCCGTCGCGTGGCACCGGAAAGCGGCCTGCGCTTCGAGGCAGAGACCCTTGCCAAGGCTGAGACGGCAGCGCCCGTTCCCGAGGTGATGGAGGCGGTGCGCTTCGTTTATCCGGAGCGGGACGAGACCCGACTTCCCAAAAAGCTCTCCGTTTCCCAGATCCTGCGGCAAAAGCGGGAGGAGGAGGCGCCCGAATTCTTCCCGCGGCATTTGTTCGACTTTGAAAACGGCCGCCTCAAAAGCGGTGCCGAGGCCATCGGAACCGCCACCCACAAGGTGATGCAATTTGCGGATCTGGACGCGATGGCCAAAGACCCCGAGGCAGAATTTGCCCGCCTGGTGGAAAGGGGCTTTCTCTCCGAGGAGGAGATGGCGCTGGTGGAAAAGGAGAAGGTGCTCGCCTTCTTCGACTCCGAGCTGTATGCCCAAATGGCCGCCTCCGACTCCGTGGTACACGAAAAGCGCTGGGCAGTGCTCCTGCCCGCCTCCCTTGCGGGGGGGAAGGGCAACGGTGAGGTGCTGGTGCAGGGCGTGGTGGACGCTTGGTTCGAGAACCCCGACGGCTCCGTTACCGTGGTGGACTTCAAGACCGATCGGGTCAAGGCAGATGACGGCGAGGCCGTTCTGCGGGAGCGTCACGGGGATCAGCTTCGTCTTTACGGCCACGCCGTGGCAAGGTTGACGGGAAAGCCCGTCTCCCGCCTGACCCTTTACTCCTTCGCCCTCGGCCGCGCCGTGGACGTCTAATTCCGCCGCGGGGTTTTATGGGGCCTTGCCCCATACCCTGCCGCGAGGGTTTTATGGGGTTTCACCCCATACCCCATTGGAACCCTTTTTTGAAAAAAAGGGTTCCAAACCTCCCAAAAAACTTTAGAGTTTTTTCAATAAGAAAGACCTCACGAAACCGTGAGGTCTTTTGATTTGCTTTCTTCCTTGAAGAAGGAAAAGAAAAAATAAACCATAAAGTTTTTTGATCCAAACTTTTTTTCAAAAAAGTTTGGTGGGTTGCAGGGCAACGCCCTGCGAATCCTCCGTAAAACAACGACGCAATGCGCCATTTTATGAAGCAGAATGGTCGGAGCGGTAACGCGAGGGTGACACACCCCACCTCTTTTTGAACGCAGTGGAAAAGTAGTAGATGTTGGAGTAGCCAAGGCCGGAGGCAATGGCTTCGATGGGAAGATTGGTCTCAGTGAGGAGCTTTTTGGCCTTTTGGAGGCGAAGATTGATGAGGTAGGAGATGATGCTGTAGCCGGTGACCTCCTTGAAAATGCGCTTGATGCTGGAAAGGGAGTAGGAAAAATACCCCGCCACCTCCGCAAGGTTGATTTCCTCATCGATGTGAGCGCTAAGATACTCGATGATGCTTTTGGCCAGGGTCTGCCGCTGAGAAAAATGCTCGTAAAGGCTGACGCGGTTCTGCTTTTCCGTCACCTCCGAATTCATCAGAGACAAAACCAAAAGCTCAATGGCGTTTTTGACAAACTGCTCCTGCAGCTCCGTGCCCTCGGGAGACGGATCCATAGAGCCGTCCCGCACGATGTCGAGGGGATCCTTGGGATAGAAGATCTTCTTGCCCACCTCCACGATGTCGTTGAGGTAGTGCTTTTGCATCTGGTTGATGGAGAGGATCTTGTTGTTGAAATACTGCATATACTCGCTCTCGGACTCAAAGCAGATGATCACCACCGAGGCTTTTCCCTCGTAGGGCTTGATGCTGTGGAATTCGTAGGGCTTGTGACAAATCAGCTCGCCCTTCTTCAAAAGGTAGGTGGAGCCCTCCACCCCCGCCACGACCTTGCCGTTTTCCACGTACACGAATTCCCACCCGGGGTGCTTCTCTCCCGCGTAGTCGAAATCCTCAGGCAATTCGTAGTAAAAATCGCTGATCAGGCGGTTGACCTCGATCTTGCTTTCCAGTGCGATTCCCCTGTGTTCCTTCATCGTTGGCTCTCCCAAAAATAAGTTCATTCCAAAAGAGACATTCACTATGATGAGCCTATTTTATAAACTTTTTGTCGCTTTGTCAATACCATTCCGTCAAAATGTATCTTATAATGGAAACGTAAAAAGGGGCGGAGAGCCCCCGTGATCAAAAAAAGGAGATATGAGCCATGAACGTATTAGCCATCGGATGCCATCCCGACGACGTGGAGATCGCCTGCGCGGGCACCCTTGCCAAGTGTGTCAAGCGCGGAGACAAGGTAATGGTCTGTCACGTTTCCACGGGAAACCTGGGACACGTTGTGATCCCTCCGGACGAGCTGACCCTCATCCGTGCGGAGGAGGCACGCAAGGCAGGCAAGCTTGCGGGGATCGAGGTCATCAGCGCAGACTTCAACGACCTTGACATCTACGACAACAATAAGGAGGCCCGGGACAAGATCATCGACGTGATCCGCTACGCCAACCCGGACTTCATCATCACCCACAACCCCGACGACTACATGCCCGACCACACCGCGGTCAGCCGCCTTGTGTTCGACGCATCCTTTGCCGCCACCCTGCCCAACCACACGGACTACCCCCATCGCTACAGCGCTCTGAAGGGTGAGCCCGCAAAGCTGGTTCCCATTTATTATATGGACACCCTCGCAGAGGTAAACTTCAACCCCACGGAGTTCGTGGACATCAGCGAGGAGATCGATCTGAAGATCAAGATGCTGGAGTGCCACGCCAGCCAGCTGGTGTGGATGAGAGAGCACGACGGCATCGACTTTGC
>JAFVYT010000215.1 GCA_017508505.1 Clostridia bacterium | reverse complement strand
TGTCGATCTCGGCACCCATAAAGGCAATCTTTTCGCCCACGTACTCTCTGTAGTGGGGATTGTTCTCGCCGATACCGCCGGTAAAGACAACGGCGTCCACACCGCCCATAGCGGCGGCAAAGGCACCTACGTACTTGGTAAGCTGATGGTTCAGCATCGCCTCAACCAGAACGCATCTCTCGTCGCCGGCCTTTGCGCCTGCTTCGATGTCGCGGTTGTCAGAGGTCTTCTGGGTGATACCGAGGATACCGGACTTCTTGTTCATCACGGTATCGATCTCGTCGGGAGTGAGGTTTTCCTTCTTCATCAAAAGGGGAACGATGGCGGGGTCGATGGAGCCGCAGCGGGTGCCCATCATAATGCCCTCCAAAGGCGTGGTGCCCATCGTGGTGTCAAGGCACTTGCCCTTCTGCACGGCGGCGATGGAGGAGCCGTTGCCCAGGTGGCAGGTGACCACGTTGATCTCCTCGGGCTTCTTGCCGAGCAGCTCGGCGGCGCGGAGAGAAACGTAGCGGTGGGAGGTACCGTGGAAGCCGTAGCGACGGATCTTATACTTCTCGTAATACTCGTAGGGCAGAGCATAGAGGTAAGCGTGCTTGGGCATGGTCTGGTGGAAGCCGGTGTCGAACACGGCAACCTGAGGAATACCGGGCATAATTTCCTCGCAAGCGCGGATGCCGGTGAGGTTGTGGGGGTTGTGAAGCGGGCCAAGCTCGCAGCACTCCTCGATGGCGGCGATCACGTCGTCGTTGACGATCACGGAGCCGGAGAACTTCTCACCGCCGTGGAGCACTCTGTGTCCCACAGCGCCGATCTCGGACAGAGAGGAGATCACGCCGAGCTCGGGGTCGGTCAGAGTCTTTACCACAAGGGCGATGGCCTCGCCGTGGTTCTTCATCTCCACCTCGGTCTTGTAAGCGTCCTTACCGGGGATCTGATGCTTGAAGTTGCCCCCTGCGATGCCGATACGGTCGCAGAGACCCTTCGCCATCAGGGTATCGCTTTCCATATCAATCAGCTGGTATTTGACGGAGGAAGATCCTGCGTTGATAACCAAGATTTTCATATTTGCAAATTCCTTTCATCCTTATAAATTGGTGAGAAAATTTTAACACATTGCCGCCGTCTTTGCAAGGGCTTTCATTTTTTTCCTTTCAAAAAGAAAGAATTTTTTCCCTTTTCGGCTCTTTTTACCCGGGCAAAAGCCGTTTTTCCTTCAGAATTGCGGTCTTCAAGGTAACCAGCGCAGGATGCACCCGCAGGGTGCGTGCGCACTCCTCCACACTATGTCCCCCCTGCAAAAGGGAAAGCAGCTCCTCCTCCGGAACCAAAAGCTGCGCGGCGAAGAGATTGGCCTCGTACTCGGGCTTTAAGGTCATATCCACAAGGAAATTTTCCTGTACGATGTTGTCCTCTCCCATTTCCCGATGGAGGGCGTCGTGTCCCAGCTCGTGGGCAAGGATCTCCCCCGCGCGGCGGCGGGATAGGCTTCCCTTCAAAAACACGTACCGCTCCCCCAGAATGACCTTATACATCCCCTCCAGATTCCGAAAGTCCGGGCAGGACACCACGCGGATTCCCATGGCGTCGGCCAGATGAAAGGGATTGCGGGTGCCGTAGCGCACCGCAAGAGAATCGCAAAGATGGGCGATTCGGAGGATCTCGCTCACTTCTCTTCCCTTCCCCGACTCATCTCAGCCTTGCGGCTTTCCTTCTTCGCGGCCCAATAGGCGGCGATGATGGCCTCCATAGCCGCGTCCCGATCCTCTTCTCCGATCTCGCCCCCGGCAAAAAGTCCCGAAACGGCGCGAACCAGCTCCGCGAGCTGTGCCTTGGCCGTGGGGGTCGCGGCCTTCACGATGCTCTCCTCCCCCGCCGACAAAAGCTCCTGCACCGTCGTGCCCAGCGCCGTCGCCAAGGAAAGGCCGATCTCCATACTGGCCGGATATCGCTTTCCCATCTCGTAATTCTGCAGGGTGCGAAGGCTGATCCCCGCACGCTCCGCAAGGGCGCTCTGGGACAGCCCCTTTTCCTTTCTGGCACGCTTCAATTTTTCCGCAAACGTCATAGCTCCACCTCTTACGTATAAAATTTCATAAATTTTCCATTGACAACGCACGGATTTTCGTGTATCCTATTTTACGAAACATCGTGCGTAATTTATTATAGCTTAGCGTGCGTATTTTGTCAAGAGGGGGGATCGAAAATGAAGCGGAGCATTTTACACTGTGATATGAACAATTTTTACGCATCGGTGGAGCGCCTGTACGACAAGCGGCTTTTGGGGAAGCCCGTAGCGGTATGCGGAGACGCGGAGCTGCGGCACGGGATCGTATTGGCCAAGAGCGAGGAGGCGAAGCGCTGTGGGGTAAAGACGGGAGAAGCGATCTGGCCGGCGAAGGCAAAGTGTCCGGAGCTGGTGACGGTGCCGACGCATTTTGACCGATACGTACGCTTTTCCCGTATGGCAAAGGCTCTTTACTGTGAATATACGGACCTTGTGAAGTCCTTCGGCCTGGACGAGTGCTGGCTGGACGTGACGGCGTCCCGCCTGGCCTTCGGGGACGGAGTGACCATCGGAGAGGCGATCCGCCGCAGGGTACGGGAGGAATTGGGGCTGACGGTATCCGTCGGGGTGTCCTACAACAAGGTTTTCGCAAAGCTCGGGAGCGACCTGAAAAAGCCCGATGCTCTGACGGAGATCCGTCCCGAGGACGTACCGGAAAAGGTTTGGCCCTTGCCCGTGGAGGAGCTTCTTTGGATCGGGCCGAAGGCGGCGGGAACCCTGCACCGCTTCGGCATTCACACCCTGGGGCAGCTTGCGGTGGCGGACGATCGCTTTCTTGCTATGCAATTCGGAAAAAACGGCGCTATGATGAAGGAAAATGCCCGCGGAGAGGACGGGTCCCCCGTTTTGCCCTTTGACGCGGAGCCCCCGATGAAGAGCATCGGTCACGGGATGACGGTGCCGCGGGATCTGGTGACCCCCGAGGAGGTATGGCTTTTGATCTTTGCCCTCTTTCAGGAGGTGGGCAAAAAGCTCCGCTTTCACAAGAGGCTTGCTCACGGGGTAGCCATTCACTGCAAGGATCGTTATTTTACCGTCAAGTCCTTTCAGCGGCGCCTTTCGGAGCCCACCGACTGCACGGGGGCTTTGGCAGTGGAGGCATATCGCCTTTTTCTGGAGCGGTATCGCTTCTCCGAGCCGATCCGCGCCATTACCGTGCGGGCCATTGATCTGGAAAACGTCTCCTCGGGGCAGCAGCTTTCCCTCTTTTCCGATCCCCGTCAGCTTCGGGGACAGGTTCTGGACGAGGCCTGCGACCGCATTCAGAGCCGCTTCGGCCCGCAGGCGATCTCCGCCGCAAGCCTTCTGAAGATTCACGTTCCCGAGGACGAGGGCTACGTTCCCTTCTCCGGCCCTACTTTCTTTTGAAAAAGAAAGCAGGCAAAGAAAACTTCCTATATATAAACGTATAAAAAGCAAAAAGGAGCACGATGCTCCTTTTTGCTTTTCTTATACGACCTTTTCCAGCGTGAGGGCCTGCTTTCCCATCTGCTCATAGCGCAAAGCGGAAAGCTCCTTGGGATAGGAAACCACCTGACCGCCCATCGGGTCGGCGAAGATATAAGAGGCTTCGTCGTAGCCGATGAGCACCATACAGTGCTCGTTGGCGGGCCAATGGAACAGCTCTCCCGACTCCAGATACCACGGCACGCCGTCGTAGGTATCCAGCATCCGCATGGTCACCCAGACCAAAACGGGAACGTCCCGTGCCACGTAATCGGTGCAAATCTGCTCCAGCTCCATTCCCGTCAGGTCCAAAACCGTAAAGCGCTCCTCCGTAGCGGCGGTCAGCGCTCTCTTGATGGGAGGCGCCATACAGCCGAAGGAGCCCGGGTCCCGCGGGGAGCCCACGAAGGCCTCGTAGGGGTCGGGGCCGTAAAGCAGGCCGCCGCGCATCTCGAAGGGCTCGCCCAATTCCAGATACGTATCGATGAAGGTGCTCACGCGCATCTCCACCCCGAAATACCGCAGCAGCATCACCGCCGCAGTGGATTCGCACCCGGTAGGATACTCCGGATACTGATTGATCAGGGTGATCCCCTCGATCTGATAGGCGCTCGGCGGGGGCAGGGGCTCAGGCTCCGGCTCCGGCTCCGAGGATGTAGGCGGAGCCGTAACGGGCTGATCCGTAGCAAGCTTTGTCTCGGAAAGGGCCTTGTCCACCGTTTGAAGCACCGCCTCCGCCTCCTCCGAGGTGGGGGCCAAGGGGGCCGCACAGCCACTCAACAGCGCCGCGGCTCCGAGAACGAGGGCAAGCAATTGCTTCATCTTTTGTCTTTTCATCGGTTCTCTTTTTTCTCCTTTTTTCTCTCTTCCCTTATCAAGAGGCACAAGATGGAAAAAAGGTTCATTTTTGGGGCAAAAAGGGGCACCCATTGGGTGCCCCGACGATGCTTTATCGGTCTTTTTTACCGAAAAGGGCCTTCAGCCCACGGGAGAAGTATCCGTCGGTCTTGATCTTGCCCAAAAGGGAGATCGTCAGGATGATGATGCCGATTACGACGAAAATGCCCATCATTCCTGCTACCATAATAGGGAGGCCGTCGCTTACGACCTTGCTGAAGTTCTCCTGAATACCGGCAAGGAGCATTGGATTCATCAAATTCATTTTGTTATCCTCCTATTCTTAGCCTTGTACCATTGCAAGAATGATACCGCCGGCGATGACGGAAGCCACCTGACCGGAAACGTTGACACCGATGGAATGCATCAAAAGGAAGTTCTGGGGATCCTCCTCCAGACCCATCTTATGCACCACACGGCCGGACATGGGGAATGCGGAGATGCCTGCGGCACCGATCATGGGATTGATCTTCTTGCCCTTGGGCAAAAAGAGGTTCATCAGCTTGGCCAGCATAACGCCGCCCACCGTATCGAAGATGAACGCCGCCAGACCCAGACCGAGGATCAGGATGGTCTGCCAGGTCAGGAACTTCTCCGCCGTCATCTGAGAAGCAACGGAGATGCCCAGAACGATGGTGATGAGGTTTGCCAGCACCTTCTGCGCGGTCTCGGAAAGGGAATCCAGAACGCCGCACTCGCGGAGCAGGTTACCGAACATCAAAAAGCCTACGAGGGCAACGGAGCCGGGGGCAAAGAGACCGACGATGAGGGTCACCACGATGGGGAACAGGATCTTGGTCAGCTTGGAAACGGGCTTTCCGCCTGCGTTGTTCATACGGATCATACGCTCTTTTTTGGTGGTGCAGAGCTTGATGATGGGAGGCTGTACCACGGGCACCAGCGCCATATAGGAGTACGCGGCTACCATAATGGCACCCATATACTTGGAATTCAAGGTCTGTGCCACCACGATGGAGGTGGGGCCGTCTGCGGCGCCGATGATGGCGGCGGAGGCAGCATCGTTCAGGTCAAAGCCGACCAAAAGACCCAGACACAGAGTAAAGAAGATACCGAACTGAGCGGCGGCACCGAAGATCATCAGCTTCGGGCTGGACAAAACGGGGCCGAAGTCGATCATGGCACCGATACCGATAAAGAGCAGAAGGGGAAAGAGCTCAAAGCTCTCGTGGGTCATACCCATATTGAACAGATGGTACAACACGCCGTTGACACCGGAATCAACCTCCTCGGGGTTGATGGGCAGGTTGACCAGAATGGCACCGAGACCCATAGGCAGAAGGAGCGTGGGCTCCATTTCCTTTTTGATGGCCAGAAAGATAAGCAGGCCGCCGATGGCCCACATTGCCACCTGATTCCAGTGCAAATACTGAAAATTCTCAAAAAGCTTTAAAAATTGTTCCAAAATCACCATTTTTTTCTCTCCTCATCAAGTGTTTTTCATCACAACGGTTTCAATGCAGTCGCCCACGTGCTCGCAGGCGTCGGCACAATCTTCCATTTTGTCGTAAATTTCGCGCCAAAAGAAGACCTCGAGGGCATCGGCGGATTCCTTGCGTACCTTCAGGCTTGCCTGAAGATAGAGCTGGTCGCACTCCTCCTCCGCGTGGTTCAGATCCACCACCATCTGATGGAGCTTTGCGGGCTTTTTGAAGTTTTCAAACTCACCCAGCATATTCTTCATCTGCACGCAGCAGTCCACCAGCTTCTCTGCAAACACGACGGCCTCGGGAGAAACGCTCTTGATCTGATCCATATAAAATCTCTGGAGCACCTCCTCGATGGCGTCCGCCACCTCGTCGATGTTCTGGCTGATCTGCGCCAGATCCTCCCGATCCACGGGGGTCACGAAGGCCTTTGCCAAAGCGCGGGACATTTCGTGCTTCTTCTCGTCTCCCGCATGCTCGTACTCGTGCATTTTAACAAGCTTTTCTTCAAAATGCTCCGGATCGTAGTTTTTCAGGCATTCCACGAGATATTCCGCTGCCTTTTGTGCAATCTCGGCGGCATCAATCAAATTTTGATAATAAAACTTATCCTGCTTGCTTGCCATTTCACATCCTCCTTCTTACAAAAACAGCCACATAAAGAGCTTGGTCATAAAAAATCCGATCAGTCCGCATCCGGGGAAGGTCAGGATCCAGGTCATGGCCATTTCCTTCACCACCGAAAAGTTGATGGCGGAAAGGCGCTTCACCGCCCCCACACCCATAATTGCCGTGGTCTTGGCGTGAGTGGTGGAAACGGGAATGCCGAACCAGGATGAGAACAAAAGGGAGATGGACGCCGCAATGTCCGCGGAAAAGCCCTGATATTTTTCCAGCTTCACCATATCCATACCCACGGATTTGATAATCTTTTTGCCTCCGATGGAGGTGCCGATGCCCATTACGAGCGAGCAAAGCAGCATCAATTCCCAAGGGGGTGCGACGGCCTGGGGCGCCTCGCCGTTGGCTAAAAACATACTGAGCAGGATCACGCCCATAAACTTCTGGCCGTCCTGCGCACCGTGCATAAAGCTCATGCTTGCGGCGCCGAAGATCTGTGCCCCCCGGAAGAACTTTTCCGTGTACCTTCTCTGCACCCGCCGAAAGAGCAGCATCGTACCCTTGCACACAAGCCAGCCCAAGCCGAAGCCCATCACCACGGAGATCACAAGGCCGTAAACGACCTTGATCCACTCCTGCGGGTTGACCCCCGCAAAGGAGTTGTGCAGGGCGATGGCACCGCCCGTAAGACCCGCGATGAGCGCGTGACTCTCACTGGTGGGAATGCCGAAGAACCAAGCCAGCGTCGCCCACAGCACGATGGCAAAGAGCGCCGCGGACAGGGCCACGATGGCCTCGCGGGAGTTGTCGCCGAAGTCCACCATTTTGGTGATGGTCTCCGCAACGGTGGAGTTGATCAGGGTCATCAGAAAAACCCCGAGGAAGTTGAACACCGCCGCCATCAGAATGGCCGCACGGGCCGACATACAACGTGTCACCACGCAGGTGGCAATGGCATTGGGAGCATCGGTCCAGCCATTGACCAGAATCACGCCCATCGTCAGGGCGGTGGCCAAAAGCAATAGCGGATTCTGTCCCAATTGCCCGATAAATACTCCGAAATCCAAGGCAGTCCTCCTTTTTACTCGGCGACGCGAACGGAAAGGGTTACCTTTTCACCGTTGATATCCCACTCCTTCGCAGTCTCGGACAAGGTCTCGGTCAGAGCCACGGCCAGGGTATCCGAAGCGATCTGCGCCTCGTTCTCCTTTGCCAGGCGGTACAGCTTCTCATTCCCCGCAAAGCCGACCTCGATGCGGTCGGTCACGTTGAAATCTGCATCCTTTCTCATGGTTTGGATCTTGCTGACCAATTCTCTCACGAAGCCCTCACAGATCAATTCCTCCGTTAGGGTCGTGTCCAGAACCACCGCAAGCTCAGCATCGCTGACGGCAAAGAAGCCGTCCTTCTGCTCGTTTTGGATGATCAGATCCTCCCGCTCCAGCACCACTCGGCCGGAGGGAAGTGCAAGAGCCAGCGAGCCGTCACGATTCAATTCCGCCATGGCAGCGGCGCCGTCCAGATTCGGCAGGGCGGCACGAAGCTCACCCAGCTGCTTTCCAAACTTGGGTCCGCAGGTCTTGAGCTGAGGCTTGAAGGAATAGGAAAGGTACTCGTCCACGTTTTCCGCAAAGACGATCTCCTTTACGTTCAATTCGTCCTTGACGATGTCGCCACACTCCTCGGAGAGAGGTCTTGCACACTTGACGATCATCCTGGCCAAGGGCTGACGGTTCTTTCTGCCGCTGCCCGCACGGGCGGCACGGCCTGCCACGACGATGCGAAGCACCTCGGCCATCTCCTCCTCCAGCTCGGTGCGGATCAAGTCCTCACACACCTCGGGAAAATCGCACAGATGCACGGACTCGGGAGCGGACTTGTCTATGGAAACCACCAAATTGCGGTAGATGTCCTCCGCCATAAAGGGGATCATGGGAGCGGCAGTCTTGGCCGTGACGACCAGCGCCGTGTAAAGGGTCATATACGCGTTGATCTTATCCTGAGGCATTCCGCTGACCCAGTAGCGCTCTCTGCCGCGGCGTACGTACCAGTTGGACAGATCGTCCACAAAGCTCTGCAGGGCTCTGCAGGCCTCGGGAATGCGATACTGCGCCAGATTCTCATCCACGCTCTTGACCGTGGAATGCAGACGGGACAGAAGCCACTTGTCCATCACGGAAAGCTTCTCGTACTCCAGCTTATACCGGGTGGGATCGAAGGAGTCAATGTTGGCATAGAGCACGTAGAAGGCGTAGGTGTTCCAAAGGGTTCCCATAAACTTTCTCTGACCCTCCACCACGGCCTTGCCGTGGAAGCGGTTGGGAAGCCAAGGAGCGGAATTGGTGTAGAAATACCAGCGGATGGCATCGGCGCCGTAGGTCTCCAGCGCGTCGAAGGGATCCACCGCATTGCCCTTGGATTTGCTCATCTTCTGTCCGTTCTCATCCTGCACGTGACCCAGAACGATAACGTTCTTATAGGGAGCCTTGTCAAAGATGAGGGTGGAGATGGCAAGGAGGGAATAGAACCAGCCGCGGGTCTGATCCACCGCCTCGGAAATGAAGTCGGCGGGGAACTGCGCCTCGAAAAGCTCCTTGTTTTCAAAGGGATAATGGTGCTGAGCAAAGGGCATAGCACCGGAGTCGAACCAGCAGTCGATCACCTCGGGGACGCGGTGCATTTCCTTTCCGCAATGAGGACAGGGAATGGTGACGGCGTCGATGTAGGGACGGTGCAGCTCGATCTCGTCGGGGCAGTTATTCGAAAGCTCCTTGAGCTCGGCGATGGAGCCGAC
>JAFVYT010000214.1 GCA_017508505.1 Clostridia bacterium | reverse complement strand
GGGTAGAGCCTTCTTTTTTTACCACCGTCCACGCCTCCTTTTTTAGTCCAAAAAATTCCACGATCATTATATCGAAATCATTTCAACTGAAAATCAACTGAAAGTCAACAATCGTTGATTTTTCTCTCCCAGGAAAAAAACGCCTTGCAGGGAAGAAAAAAAGAGACTATAATGGAAAAAAGACTAACTGGATCCCATTGAGGGATGTCAAACGGAGGAAGCGGGATGCTGAAAATTCTCATTGCCGAGGACGACCACGAGCTTTGCGGTCTGTTTCGGCACGTTTTGATCAAAAACGGCTATACCGTTAAGGCGGTCTCCAACGGAAAAGAGGCCCTTGTGGCAATGGAGACGGAGTATTTTGATCTTCTCATCTCGGATATTATGATGCCCGAAATGGACGGGTATGAATTGGTTCGTCACCTGCGGGACGTGGGAAATACCACTCCCGTGATGATGATCACCGCCAAGGATGCCTTCGACGATATGGAGAGGGGCTTCCTTTCCGGTACCGACGACTATATGGTCAAGCCCATCAACGTCAACGAGATGGTGCTCCGTGTAGGAGCCCTGCTCTGTCGCGCACAGATGATCAACGAGCGCAAGACCGTCATCGGCTCAACGGTTTTGGAATGTGACACCTTCACGGTGCAGGATGCTGCGGAAAGCCGCATTTTGCCTCAAAAGGAGTTTATGCTGCTTTATAAAATGGCCTCCTATCCGGGACGGATCTTCACCCGTCAGCAGCTGATGGACGAGATCTGGGGCTACGATTCCGAAAGCGACACCCATACCGTGGACGTGCACATTGCCCGTCTCAGGGATCGCTTCCGCGACAATCGGGATTTTAAGATCGTGACCATGCGCGGTGTCGGGTATAAGGTGGTCAAGCAATGAAGCCCACCCAAAAGAGCCGTTCTCCGAAGGATCGCTTCTCCCTGCGGGCACGAATGGTCTTCCTCGTTCAGGTGGAGCTGCTTTTGGTGGCGGGGCTGACCTACCTGATCGACCTTTTGGCCAGAAGCCTCAATCCCGATTGGAGTGTATCGGTCATTCTGGAGCTGATCATCGTCAGCCTCATCGTAGGTGCGGTGCTGACCTATTTTGCCTCCCGTATGTTCTTTGATCCCATCAGACGCCTGCGCCGTGCCATGGAACGGGTCTCCCAGGCGGACTTCACCGCCTCCCTTGAGGCAAAGAAGGGGGCCACGGAGGAGATCCGAGAGCTGTATGCAGGCTTTAATCTGATGGTGCGGGAGCTCCGTGCCACGGAGGTTCTCCAAAAGGATTTCGTCTCCAACGTCTCCCACGAATTCAAAACCCCCATCAACGCCATCGAGGGCTACGCGACTCTGCTTCAGGGAGGCGAGCATCTGACGGATCGGGAGCGGGAGGAATATGTGGATAAGATCCTCTTCAATACCCGCCGTCTGTCTGCTCTCGTGGGGAATATTCTCCTTCTTTCCCGCATCGAAAACCGGGCCATCTTTCCGAAAAAGTCGGTCTACCGTCTGGATGAGCAAATCCGACAGTCCATCCTCCTTTTGGAGGGGGAATGGTCGAAGAAGGAGGTAGAGCTTGACGTGGAAATGGAGGATCTGTCCTTCTGCGGGATGGAAAATCTTATGGGACACGTTTGGCTCAATCTCATCGGAAACGCCATAAAATTCGGACCCGTCGGAGGCACGGTCTCCATTCGCCTGAAAAGGGAGGGGGAGAGGGTGGTCTTTTCCGTGGAGGACGAAGGCCCTGGGATTCCCGAGGAATCCATAAAGCACATTTTCGATCAGTTTTATCAGGCGGATACCTCCCATCGCTCCGAGGGCAACGGGCTGGGGCTGAGCCTTGCCAAGCGGATCGTCTCCCTTTCCGAGGGGGAACTTCTGGCAGAAAATCGGGAATGCGGCGGTTGTCGCTTTACCGTGATACTCAATACATAAAAGAAAAGAGGAAACGAAAATGGGAAGAAAATGGGGAGACCGCAAGGATGCGCGCCTTCTGAGAAAGATCGACTCCATGCACTATATTATGCCCCTGATGTATCCGAACCGCTGTGACAACGAGGCCTCAATGACCTTTGTGGTGGATCTGACGGAGGCAGAGGCCTATCTTGCAAGAAGAAACGAAGCCTCGCCCGAGTATAAGTACAATCTGTTTCAGCTCGTTCTGACTGCCCTTTTGAAAACCATCACCCTCCGTCCGAAGATGAACTATTTTATCGCAAACGGGAATATGTACGAGCGAAACGAGATCACCGCCGCCTTTACGGTGAAAAAGATCTTTTCCGACCACGGCGGGGAGGCTCTCGCCCGCATCCGTGCCAAAAAGGACGATACTCTCGACTCCGTCCATGATGAGATTTTCCGTCAGGTGTCCTTTTGCCGCAGCGACAAGAAGGACCCCTCCACCGCCAGTATGGATCTGCTCCAAAAAATCCCCGGCAAGCACCTCATCGGAGCGATCGCCCGCTTTTTGGATCGCCACGGCTGGATGCCCTCCTCGGTCATTGCCACCGATCCCTATTACTGCTCTGCCGTCCTGACCAACCTCGGCTCCATCAAGCTGGACGCAGGCTACCACCATATGACCAACTGGGGTACCAATTCCGTGTTCTGCGTCATTGGAATGATGAAAAAGCGCCCCTTCTGGGACGATGAGGGGAACGTTACGATGCGTCAAAGCGTCAAGCTTAGCCTCACCATCGACGAGCGCATTGCCGACGGCTACTATTATTCCAAAACTCTGCGGCTTTTGCAGTACCTTTTGGAGCATCCCACGCTTCTGGAGCTGCCCCTTTCGGAGCCGGTGGATTTTGAGGAAACAGGAAAAAGCGCAAAGTAAAATTGTTTTTTCCCCCCTTGATTTCAAGGGGGGATTGTGCTATTCTGTTGAGGATCATAAGGAGGAGGGGGAGGAAACCGAGATGAAATTCGGAGCCAAGCTGCGGGGCGATCCTTCTTTCCGAAAGGGTTGGCCTGCGCTCCGTGGTCGGTGCGGTGCCGGTGCTCGGGGCATCGGTGGCCACTACCGTGATCGAGCTTTTCGAAAAGAAAAAAGGAGAAACGAAATATGATGACACCTCCCTGTAAGAAGATCGACATTCACGCTCACGTCACTCCCGCAGAGCTTCGGGAAGAGAGCAATATGATCACCTCCGAGGATCTTCTTCCCCTCTACGATGAATTAAATATTGAGATGGGTGTGATCCTGCCCTTTTACTCGGCTCGGAAACACGGTGGGGTGAATACGCCGGAAAACGCCCGCCTTGTATGTGAGCGATACCCGGAGCGCTTTGCCCGATTCACCTCCGTTGACCTTTCCCGTCCCGAATGGACCTTCGATGCCCTCGAGCGCTTTCTTGCCGGGGAAAAGGAGGCGGGTGCGCTCGGAGTCGGAGAGATCACCACAAAGCTTTACTTTGACGATCCGAAGGTGGACGCGCTCTTTTCTCTGTCCTCAGAATTGGAGCTGCCCCTTCTGTTTCACGTGGCTCCGGATTTTGAAGCACGCTACGGCGTCGTGGACGAACCGGGCCTTGTGCGCTTGGAGAAAATGCTCAAGCGCCATCCGAAGGCCCTTGTCCTCGGCCACTCTCAGCCCTTCTGGAAGGCGATCGGCTCGGGAGAAGCGTCCGACCCCTCCCGCCGTCTTGCCCGCCTGATGCGGGAGTGTCCCAACCTTTTGTGCGACCTTTCCGCAGGCAGCGGCTCCAAGGCGATGATGCGGGATCGGGACTATGCCGCCGCTTTTCTCACCGAGTTTTCCCATCGCGTTTTTTACGGCTGCGACATTTGCCAGTCTGCGAATTCCCATTTTCGCCCCTTTGCGGCTTTTTTCGACGATCTGCTTGCGGACGGTATGATTTCCGAGGAAACCTACCGTCTTGTGGCAAGAGAAAACGCCCTTAGAGTTCTTTTCGAAAGGAATTGATATGAGTACTTATTTGTTCGATTTTGACGGCACCCTTGTGGATTCTATGCCCACCTACGTTTCCACGATGCTTGCCATACTGGATGAGTTTGAGATCCCTTACGGGGATGACGTGGTCCGCATCATTACCCCTCTCGGCACCGAGGGCACGGCCAAGTATTTCCGTGACCTTGGCGTGCCCCTTTCGCTGGAGGAGATCTTCGAGCGAATGGCAAGAGGAATGATCGAGGCCTACACCTATCACATCCCCCCAAAGGAGCACGTTTTGGAAACCGTCCGTGCTTTAAGGGAGCGCGGGGACGATTTGTACGTTCTCACCGCAAGCCCCCATATCACCCTTGATCCTTGCCTGAAGCGCCTTGGGATCTTTGATCTCTTTACCCGAGTCTGGTCCTGCGATGATTTTTCCACCACGAAGGCCGACCCTGAAATCTACAAAAAAGCGGCCGAGGCAATGGGACAGCCCGTGGACAGGGTTCTCTTTCTGGATGATAACGTCCACGCCGACGCCACCGCAAAAAAAGCGGGTATGAAGGTCTGCGGCGTTTTTGATGCCTCCTCGGCTTCGGACGAGGAAAAAATGCGTGCTCTTTGCGACTTTTATATCCGCGACTTTTTCTCAGCTTCCTTCCATCGAATTTTAAAAAAGAGAGCCTCGGCTCTCTTTTTTTGTGTTGTTTTTCCCTTTTTGGGGCATACTGAAAAGAAAAAAGGAGAAAAACGATGATTGAACAGGATACCGTCAAGCTTCTGCGGGAGTGCGACGCAGGGATTCGTATGGGAACGGATTCCATTCAAAGTGTTTTGCCCAAGGTAAAAAATGAGAAAATGGAGCGGATTCTGCGTGATAGCCTTGCGGAGCACGAGCGCCTTGCAAAAAAGATTGAAGGTGCGCTGGAGCGCTTCGGAGACGACGGAAAGGAACCGAATCCCATTGCCTTGAGCATGAGTAAGATGAAAACCGGCGTCAGCCTTGCGGTGGAGGAAAAGGATGAAACCGTTGCCTCCCTGATGACCGATGGATGCAATATGGGGGTCAAATCTCTTTCTCGCTATTTGAACGAATACGCTGCAGCGGACGAAGAGTCCAAGGACATTGCCAAAAAGCTCATCTCGATGGAGGAGTCCCTCGCGGTGGCTTTAAGGGCGTACCTCTAAAGAAAAAGGGGCTGTAAAAAAACTCAAGTTTTTTTACAGCTCCTTTTAAGGGGATAGAAAAAAAGATGCAGAACGGACAAACTG
>JAFVYT010000213.1 GCA_017508505.1 Clostridia bacterium | reverse complement strand
TTTGCTACGAACAAACTTCGCCACTCGACGTACCTTTGTACGCCTTCGGGTAACCAAAAAGCAAGGTAAACCTTGCTTTTTGCTCAGTTTGTCCGTTCTGCATCTTTTTTTCCTATCCCCTTAAAAGGAGCTGTAAAAAAAACTTGAGTTTTTTTTACAGCCCCTTTCTTTTGTTCTCCAAGGAAACGGGCCAGGTCAAAATCGGAAACGTCGAAGTGGCTTTTGTCCATCTATCATTATTTTGTCCATTTACAATCGGGAGCGGTTGTGGCAGAATGAAACTTGACAGAGGAGGCAAATCCTCTCGCATTACGGATGCAGGCGAAAAGCCCTGCGCCGATAGAAAAGGAGATCAGTATGGCAGGTTTTGAAAACAAGCCCCAATACCCCAAGGTAGAAAAGCCCTTCAGCAAGGAAGCGTTTCAGGCAAAGCTACCGAAAGTCGTTTCCCAAAGCACCCCTGAACAGATGCGTCAGGCGTGCCTTACCGTAATGAGAATGCAGCTCACCTTCCCCTGGGTTCCCTCCGAGGACTACGAATACACCATCCAAAGCGCAAAGCGCCCCGTGAAGCTGTCCACCGACACCATTTACGCAGGCCTTCCCTACGTCAATCTCGGCTCCGGCAGCATTTACCGCGTGATGGAGCTTTACGACGAAGAGACCGGCGTATGGGATCTTTCCGAATTGAAGTCCGATCCCAGACTCATCGGTAATGCCTGCTCCGGCGCCGCTTGCATCGCTTGGTCAAGGTGCGTCTCCTCCGCAAAAATGACTTATACCTCCGGTATGACCCAGCTCATGGGCTACGTCAACGTAGGCCCCTACCGTTATATGAAGGAGCTCCCCCTCTTCATCAAGAGCGGTCTGACTCTGGCAGAGGATCCCAAAAGAGAGAAGGACTACACCGCCCACAACATCGGCCTTGAAAACGGCAGAGAGGTGATGTACGAGTCCTACGCACAGCTTCAGCCCGCAGACGGCGTGCACAGCAGAGGCCACGTGAGAATGGTCTCCGACGTCCACGTGGTACGCACCGAAAGCGGCGAGATCGACGGAGAGGAAAGCTACATCCTTTATATGGATCAGGTTGCCACTCCCTACGGCACCGAGGTGAAGGAGGCCGAGGACGGCACCAAGTCCTATACCTATCATACCGACCTTCTGCAGGCAGACGGCACTCCCGTCTACGTTCAGGGCGGCGTGGACATCAAGGTCAATTTCAAGACCCTGTTTGAAAAGCACTACATCCCCTTCACCTTCAAGGAATTCACCGGCGAGGCAAAATATCAGAAGGCCATTATGAGAACCAATAACCTTCTTTACAAAACCTGCCGTGCCGAGGATCTGAAGAAGGTCGTGATGACCGCCAACTACCCCATCTCCGATGCCTTTATCACCGTAAAGGACGTGGACGGGAACATCCTTTACAAGGACGTTTACCGCTACACCAGCCATCACAGATACGACGCGGTCTTTGAGGAGATCCTGAAGATCGACGAATTGAAGCAGTTCGAAAACGGCTCCAACTTCCTTGCCATCGAATTCCAGCTTTACAACGGCATCCGCATCAAGAGCTGGAAGGGCTTCACCGTGACCCTTTGCCCCGATTCCGTAGCAACGGAGCTCGAGCCGGAGGATCTGGATCTGCCCGCAAGGCTGAAGGCCATCCCCATCGCCAAGGAGTCTATGACCCCGGACGAGCTGCGTAAGATCTGCGTGGACTTCATTCAGCTTCAGAACTCCTTTGCCTTCAAGCTCAAGGAGGATCTGAACTACTGGGTCGAGAGACAGAACTATATGGTGCACCTGAAGAAGGAGCACGTCCACGGAGGCATTCCTTACGTGAACGTGGGCTCCTCCAGCCTTTACCGCTGGGTCGAGCACTTCGATCCCGAGACCGGTGAGGTGGATATGAGCCAGTTCGGCCGCAACAAGAGGATCTTCGGCAACGCCTGCTCCGGCGGCGTCAGCACCTCCTGGGCAAGATGCATCACCTCCGCCGCGCTGGGCTGGACCCATCAGTACACGCAGGCAAACGGCGTCATCCCCGTAGGTCCCTACACCTACTCCAAGGAGCTCGAGAGCTTCCACAATCCCCAGAAGTACACCGCCCGCTCCGTCTGTCAGGAGAACGGGGAGCAGACCATGTACGAGTCCTACGCACTGGTCAAGCCCGGCGACGGTCTGAACAATCCCGGTCACATCCGTATGTTCACCGGAGAGAGCGTCGTATTCCGAAATCCCGACGGCACCATCGACGGCAAGAAAAGCTACGCCATCTGCTCCGAGCAGGGAATGGTGGCCACCGCTCCCAACCACGTCAGACGTCAGAAGAGCGGCAAGTACTACTCCGCCGAGGGCACGGTCAACGTCAAATACTATTTTGAAAACCTCTACAACGACGGCTATCTCCCCTTCACCTTCAAGGAATTCACCGGTGAGGCCAAGGTGCAAAAGGCCGTCATCCGCCAGAACCCCAGAAGAACCGTCTTCAACGTCAAGGAATTGGAAGAGGTGGTGCTGAGCTGTAACTACCCCATGTCCGACTTCTTCTACACGGTCACCGACCCCTACGGAAGAGTCGTTTTGGACGGCGTATACCGCACTCCCGCCTTTGCCACCTATAAGATCCACCTTTCCACCGTTCTCCCCTTAAAGGAGATGGCAAAATTGGAGTTCTTTGACGGCAACTACAAGGTGAACGTGGACATCCAGCTTTACAACGGTGAAAAGAAGAAGGGGGCCTGGGCCTTTGCCGGCACGCTGGTTTCCCCCAAGCACTCTTACGCCACCGAGGTTCCCGCAGAGCGCAATCTGAAAAAGGAGCTGGCCGCCATCCCCGTGGCAAAGCCCGGAATGTCGACCTTCCGTCTGCGCCAGATCTGTCTGGACTATATGAAGCTGCAGCTCTCCTTCCCCCACAAGCTCTCCGAAACGGTCAACTACACGATCCGCAGCCAGAAGCTTTTGCGTCCCCTGCAGGCCGGCATCGTCCACGGAGGTCTCCCCTACGTGACCGTGGGCTCCGGTAACCTGTACCGTGTGGCAGAATCTTACGATGAGAAGACCGCAACGCTGGACGCCTCGATGGACTGCGTGAACAACGCCCGCCTCTACGGCAACGCCTGCTCCGGCGGTGCGGGCACCTCCTGGTCCCGCGTGGTGAACTCCGCAAACTTCGCCTACACTCCCACCATGACCTGGGCAAACGGCTTTCTTCCCGTAGGCCCCTACAAGTATTCCGATCAGATCAAGACCTTTACCAAGTCCAAGGCCAATCCCGATCCCGTCTCCGACATTCGCAAGATCATTGCAGATAACGGGGAGCAGACCATGTTCGAGTCCTACGCCGCAATGCTGCCCGCAGACGGTGTAACCTGCTGCGGCCACGTGCGTATGAACTCCGCCTACCCCACCGTAGTCAGAAATGAGGACGGCACCATCGACGGAGAAAAGAGCTACACCCTGATGTGCGATCAGGTTTGCTACACCACCGCCGCCAACCACGTCCGCACCACCCCCGCAGGGGATCACTACGTTGCCCAGGGCGGCGTGGACGTAAAATACACCTTCAAGGAGCTGATAGACTCCTGCTACGTTCCCTTCACCTTCAAGGAGCTCATCGGAGAAAAGGAGGTGGACGAGGGTGCGGTTACCCTTGACACCGAAAAGGCTGCCCTGACTGCCGAGGAGCTCAAGGGCTTGACCCTCAGTGCAAGCTTCCCCATCTCCGACGTCTTCGTCACCGTCACCGGTGCCACCGGCAAGACCGTATTCTCCAAGATCTACAGAGCCGAAAACTTCTACGTCAAGTCCATGGCCCTGTCCCAGATCCTCCCCTGCGACGATATGGCCTCCTACAAGGGAACCCTGAAGATCGAATGTCAGCTTTACAACGGTGACAAGCTCCTTGCCTTCGAGGGAGCCTTCAACGCATAAAGAAAAGCCGCACCGATCCCCATCCAAAGCAAAGAAGCAGGGTCTCACGCCCCTGCTTCTTTCCATTTTTCGCAAACCGTAACGCCAAAGGGCTTGAAATCGCAAGCACCGCCTCCACCATCCTCGGGCTGATCCGAGATTGCAAGAAGCCCCTTGGAGAGGCGGGCGTGAAGGAGAAGCAGGTACCATGAAGAAATTTGAAGGAACGTTATTTTGCACCGACCTTGACGGGACGCTTTTTCGCAGTGACAAAACAGTGTCTGAGGAAAACCTCAACGCCATCGAATATTTTAAGTCCGAGGGAGGCCTTTTCACCTTCATCACGGGCAGAGTTCCCGCCACATCGCGGGCAATCTGCGAGTGTATTCACCCCAATGCCCCCTACGGCTGTGTCAACGGCGGTGCCATCTTTGATCCCCAAAGGGAAGAATACCTTTACAAGGAGCTGCTGCCCGAGGGCTTTCTTGACCTTGTAAGGCACGTGGAAAGGGTGCTCCCGGACGTGGGAATCCAGTTTAATACGGAAAAAGAGGTCCTTTTCATCAAGGACAACCCCGCGATGGTGCGCTTCCGTCGGCTCACGGGGGTTCCCCTGCTGAAGCGGGAGCCGGACGAGGTGCGAGAGGGAGTTTTAAAGGTCGTATTTGCCCACGATAAGGAAGACGTGATATCGGCTCTGCAGGAGGAGCTCCTCCGTCACCCGAGGGCAGCGGAATTTGACTTTATCCGCTCCGAAAAGCACCTTTACGAAATCCTGCCAAAGGGTGTGAACAAGGGATCTCTGCTCTTAAGGCTCGCAGCGCTTTTGGGAATCAAAAAAGAAAACACCGTTGCCGCAGGAGATTATTACAACGACGTTTCCATGCTCCGTGCCGCAGGAGTCGGCTTTGCGGTGGCAGGCGCAGTGGAGGAGGCGCGGCGCGCCGCCGACCACATCACCGTAGGAAACGATGAAAACGCCATTGCGGCCATCATCGACGGGCTGGACAGAGGAGTCTATTTCCGCAGAACACAAAAGCAGGAAATACGATAAGGAAGCGAGAGAAAAAGATGGAACAAAACAATCAATTACAGATCGGCTACGGACGGGTTGACGTGACCCCCGATTACCCCGTTGCCATTGCGGGCAGTGCCGCCAAGCGCATTTCCGAGGGGGTGCTGGATCCCATCTATATCACCTGCATCGCCCTGCGGCAGGGGGATCTGACGGTGCTCTTTGCCACGATGGATCTGGTGGGCTCCTACGAGGAGTTTACGGAGCCGGTTCGCCTTGCCATTGCGCAGGAATTGGGCCTTCCCCGAAGACGGGTTCTCCTGAACGCCACCCACACCCACTCCTCCGTCTCCGCAAGAGACCTGAACAACCACGGGATTCGTCGCTTCTACGAGGATTTCCTCCGGAAGGCCCTGGCCTGCGCCAAGGAGGCGATGGCGGATCTTGCCCCCGCCGAGCCCTATTACGGCAGCATCGAAACCGAGGGGATGGTATGGGTGCGGCACTACAAAATGGCCGACGGCAGCTTTGCCGGGGCAAACTTCGGCTCCTTTAAAAATTCTGCCATTGTCGGTCACGCCTGTGAGCCCGACGGCCAAATGCAGCTTCTTCGCTTCGATCGGCAAAAAGCGAGAAAAAAGGACGTGATCCTGATGAACTTTCCCGCCCACGCCACCATCAACGGCTCCTCGGTGCTCCTCTCGGCGGATTTTCCCGGACCTGCACGGGATCTGGTGGCACGGGAAACGGGTGCTCTGGTCGCGTATTTTATCGCGGGAGCGGGAAATCAGGTTCCCACCAGCCGCATCCCCGAGGAATGCTTCAGCAAGGACTATCGGGTCTACGGTGAAAAGGTCGGCCGCATCGCCTGCAGGGGCCTTGAAAATATGACGAGGATCGAGAACCCCATCCTGCGCTATTCGGAAAAGTGCTTTGTGGGAGAATCCAACAAGACCGGACTGGAGCGCTCGGAGGACGCGCTGGCGGTCAGCGCCATCTGGAAGACGGTGGGCGGCAGAGCCACCCCCGAGGGAAAAAAAGCCGCCAAGGAATACGGCTTTTCCAGCGTATACGCAGTCACCGCCATTTTAAACCGTATGAAATTTGAGCCCACCCGTACTCTGGAGCTTCACGCCCTTGCCATCGGAAACGTGAGCATGATCTTTGCTCCTTACGAAATGTTCGGACAGAGCGCCGCGGCCATCAAGCGCGGCTCCCCCTATGATATGACCTTCGTGGTGTCCTGCTCTCAGAACCACGACGGGTATCTCCCCAGCACCCTCGGCTGGGAGCTGGGCTGCTACGAGGCACAGATCACGCGCTACGCCCCGGGCACGGCGGAAAGGCTCGTGGAGGCCTACGTTGCGATGCTGGAGGAAATGAAGGAATCCTGACCAAAAAAGGCTCTGCCGTGTCAGATTGGTCACAAATGGATGGATTCTTGTCAAGATCTTCCCTTTTCAAGTGTAATTCTGAATCTTATAATAAGGAAAAGTACAGCTTGAAGCGCGGTCAGAAAAGCCGTAAGGAGGCTATGATGCAACAAACGGAAAACAAAATCGTAAATTGGGTCGAAAACGGAGACGCGGACGTTGCGTTTCGGTGCAGCGATACCAAACCCAACGTATTCCTCATCGGCGATTCCATTCGCAGAGGGTACTGTGCCACGGTAAAGAACGCGATGCGGGACGTAGCGGAGGTATTTTACCCCGACACGAATTGCCGCAGCTCCCAATATATTATTTTCTCCTTAAGAGCGTGGAAGAATTCCTTCGACCGCCCCGAGAAGGTGGATCTGATCCAGTTTAACTGCGGACACTGGGACGCGGCGCATTGGTGTCACCACCCCCTGCCTCTGACGAGCCCCGAGGAATACAAAAAGAACCTTCAGATCATCGTCGATCTGTTGCACGGCTTTTTCCCCAATGCAAGGCTCGTCCTTGCCACCACCACCCCGATGAATCCCGACGGCGGGGACGTCGGCGGCGGCAACCCCCGCACCAATGCCGACCTTGACCTCTACAATCGCATTGCAGTGGAGATCGCCGAGAAAAACGGCATCCCCGTCAACGACCTGAACGGCTTTATGCGTTCTTGGGGGAGCGAGTGCTTTAAGGACACCTGCCATCTGACCCCCGAGGCCTTTGCCCGCTTGGGGGAGGAGGTCGCACGCGTTCTTGCGGAAAAGCTCGGGGAGAGCTGAGAGCGACCCTTCCGCCCCGCCATCCGTCGAGCAGGATGGGAAGAAATCAAAGAAGGAAAGACTTCATTATGAAAACAACCGCACTCCGCTTATACGGAGCAAACGACGTCCGTTTAGAGGAGCTCGAGCTCCCCGAAATCACCGAATAGGAGGTTCTGATCCGCGTGGTCAGCGACTCCGTTTGCGCCTCCACCTACAAGGCCATCCGCCAAGGAGCCGCTCACAAGAGAGTTCCCGACGACGTGGCGCAAAACCCCGTGATCCTCGGCCACGAAATGTGCGGCGAAATCCTGGAGGTGGGAGAGGCTCTGAGGGATCGGTGGCAGGTGGGACAAAAGGTGGTCGTTCAGCCGGCCTTAAAGCTCCCCTCGGGTCACGATCCGGGCTACTCCTACCCTTACATCGGCGGAAACACCCGCTATGCCGTCGTGCCGAGCGTGGTGCTGGAGCGCGGGTGTCTGCTCCCTTACGAGGGGGAGGGTTTCTTCCCCGGCTCCCTTGCGGAGGCGCTGGGCTGCTGCATCCGCGGCTTTAAGGGGATGTATCACACAGATTATACCAACTACGTCCGCACGGACGGTGCCAAAAGGGGCGGCAGGATCGCCATTTTGGGAGGCGCAGGGCCCATGGGCATCGGCTGCGTGGAGCTGGCCGTCGGCTGGGCCGGGGCCAAGACGGTGGTGGTCACGGATCTGAACGGAAAGCGTCTGGAGGAGGCCGCCGAAAGGTGTCCTCCTGAACAGGCAAGGGAAAAGGGCGTCGCCCTCCACTACCTGAACACCTCTGAGGTCTCCGATCCCGTGGAGACCCTGAAGGCCCTTTCCGATGGTGGCTTTGACGACGTATTCGTGATGGTGCCCGTCCCCGCCCTTTTCACCATGGCTGAGCAAATCTGCCGCGAGGACGGCTGCATCAACTTCTTCGCAGGTCCCCCCGTCCACGAGATGCAGGGAAGCCTGAATCTGTACCGCGTTCATTACGACGGCATCCACGTGGTCGGCACCGCAGGGAGCATCCCCGAGGATATGACCGACGTTTTAGAGCTGATAAAGGAAAACAAGGTGCATCCCGGTTCTCTCGTTTCCCACATTCTTGGTCTGACCGCCGCACGGGAAACCCTGTTTGCTATGGAAAAGCCCGACGGTGCCAAGAAGGTCTGCTACAACGAGCTGGATCTGCCCCTGATCGCCATTCGGGATCTGAAAAAGCTGGGGGAGGAAAACGAGCTTTACCGCGAGCTGGCACAAATCGTAGAGAAAAACGGCGGCGTCTGGTGCACCGAGGCGGAGGCATACCTTCTTGCCCACGCACCGAGACTGTGAGGCTGCCGTGAAGATCTATACCCTCACCCTGAACCCCGCCTTCGACGTTCACGCAGAGGCGGATCACTTCGAGCCCTTTCACGAAAACCTCGCCCGCGTCAAAAGCCGTCAGGCAGGGGGGAAGGGCGTCAACATCAGCCGCGCTCTGACCCAAAACGGAATCCCCAACACCGCCGTGGTGGTGCTGGGCAGAGAGAACGCCGCCTCCTTCAAGGAGGAGCTTGCGGCGATGGGAATGGAGGCCGAGTATCTCGAAAAGGAAGGCCGCATCCGTGAGAATCTGACCCTGCACACCGCCAATTTCCCCGAGACCCGCATCAGCTTTGCGGGATTTCCCGTCTCCGATGCGCTTTTTGAGGAGGTGGAGGCGCGCCTTTTGGTCGATGCAGACACCGTGGTGACCTTCACGGGGCGCCTCGGTGCGGGAATGAGCGTGGAACAGGCCATAGCCTTTTTGACCCGCCTCAAGAAAAAGGGCGCCCGGATCGTGCTGGACTCCAAGTCCTTCTCTCTGGAGGACGTATTGGAGATCAAGCCCTGGCTGATCAAGCCAAACGAGGAGGAGGTCGCCGAATACCTCGGATTTCCCATTCAAAGCCTCGACGAGGCCGCGAGAGGCGCGGCCGTATTCCTCGAGGGCGGCGTGGAAAACGTGATGGTCTCTCTCGGAGAAAGAGGGGCGATCTTGCTTTGCGGAAGGGAGCGCTTCGCGGCGACCCCACCCAAGATCACACCCCGCTCCACCATCGGTGCGGGGGACAGCACCATCGCAGGCTTCCTTGCGGCCAAGGCCGCAGGGAAAGACCCCGCAGGATGCCTTGCCACAGCGGTGGCCTACGGCACGGCGGCCTGTCTGACGGAGGGGACCCTGCCCCCAAGCCGAGAGGACGTTGCCGCAATTCTTGGGCAGGTCACTCTTTTCTGACACAAAAAAAGCCTACCGTTTTCGGTAGGCTTTTTTCTATGCTCATGATACTCAGTTTTCCTTGTAGCACTCGAAGAGCGCTTCCACGCGCTCGGTGTCCTTCTTCGAATTCTTGGTCAAGGCACTGACAAGAGGCACTGCAATCATGGAAACGGCCATCGCGGCTACGCCCATCTCGGGAGACTTCGCGGCAGCGGCGGAAAAGCCGGACTGCAGGGTGATCACAAGGGTCGCGCCGCCCACGGTAAGAAGGCCGGAAAGGATTCCCGCCATGGCACCGATTCTGGTGATCCTCTTGGAGAACAGACCCCAAATGTACGGGCCGATGAAGCATCCGGAGACAAGCCCCCAGGAGAAGGACATCAGGCTGACAATAATCGGAATGTTTTGGGTTGCGAAAACAAAGGAGCAGGCAACGAAAACAAGGCAGAGACAGCGGGTCAGGAGCATCTGATGCTCAGGCTTGGTCTCCTTCCTTCTTACGGCGGGGATCAGGTCCATCGCAACGGCGGAGGCGGAGGTCAGAACCACAGCCCCAAGGGTCGACATGGAAGCGGAAAGCAGCAGGATCATGATGATCGCAAGCAGGATGATGCCGAGGGTACCGCCTCCCAGCACCTCCATCAAAACCGCGGGGATGACGGCGTCGATGCCTCCCTCGGGAAGCTTGCCCTCAAGAACGAGTCTCGAGGTGGAGCCGATGAGGTAAGCACCACAGCCGATCACAGCGCAGAAAACGGTGGAGATGATGGTGCCGCGCTTGATGGCGGCGGTGTCCTTGATGGCGTAAAACTTACCGATCATCTGAGGAAGACCCCAGGTACCGAAGCTGGTCAGCATAATGTTAAAGCAAAGAAACTTGAAGGAGGAGCCGCCGAAGAGATCCGTCAATTGGCTTCCCGTGATGGGATTGGGGTCTCCGGGCAGGGACTCGAAATTCTTCAGATTCTCCATAAGGCCGCCGATGCCACCCACGTTCTCGTGACCGAGGACGGCAAACACCAGGCAAACCACGCCGACGATCATCACGATGCCCTGAACCAGATCCGTGTAGGCCGTAGCAATATATCCCCCCGCAACCAGATACACCGCAGTCAAAGCCGCAATGATCAGCATCCAGACCCAGGTCTCGACCCCGGGGAATACGGCGCTGAACAGAGAGCCGAGTCCCTTGTAGACCGCCGCAGAGTACGGAACGAGAAAAACGAAGATGATGACCGCCGCGAGAACCTTCATCCCCTTGGACTGATAGCGCTTCTCAAAATAGTCGGGCATGGTTCTGGCATTCAGACGCTTGGTCATCTTGCGGGTGCGGTTGGCAAACAGAAGCCAGGACAAAAGGCATCCGAGGACGGCGTTTCCGATCCCGATCCAAACGGCCCCGACGCCGATGTTCCAGCCGTGCTGTCCCGCGTAGCCCACGAAGACCACCGCAGAAAAGTAGGTCGTACCGTAGGCGAAGGCCGTGACCCAGGCGCCGATGTTTCGGCCGCCGATCAAAAAGTTGTCCAGCGTCTTGGACTTTCCAAAGCTGAAGCACCCGATCAACGCCATCACAATGGCATAGACCGCCAGTGCCACAAGGGTGTAAAGCTGGGGTTGTGTCATAAATCTTCCTCCGTGGAGCTCAAATCGCTGCGGGAATAAAAAATCTTCCCTGCGGCTTGCTTTTCTACGCCGATTATTATATACTGAGAACAAAGATCGGTCAAACAAATAGTTTTGATCTTAGCCATTGATATTTTCGATCAAGGAGCGGTTCTATGGAATTACGAAATCTGATCACCTTTACCCACGTGGCGGAATTGGGAGGCTTTACCCGTGCGGCAGAGCTTTTGGGCTATTCCCAGTCCACCATTTCCTTTCAGATCAAGCAGCTGGAGGAGGAGCTCGGGTGTCTGCTCTTTGAGCGGATCAACCATACCGTTACTCTGACAAAGCGCGGTCACGAGCTGATCGCCTACGCCAACCGGGTACGGGCTCTGACCGATGAATTAAAGGAAAGCCTGACCCGCGACGAGGCACCGGAGGGGCATATTCACATCGTCACCCCCGACTCGGTCTGTGACGAGATCATCAAAACCCACTACCTCGCCTTTCACAACCGATACCCCAACGTCTCCATCAAATTCACCACCGCCGATACCCTCGTGATGTTTGATATGCTGGATCACAACGAGGCAGACGTGATCATCACTCTGGACAACCACTCCTACCAAAAGGACTACGTCATTGCCAAGGAGGAGCCCCTCTCCATGCACTTTGTGGCAAGCGCCAAGAGCCGCTTTGCCGGAGCCCGCTGCCTTTCGGTCAGAGACATCGTGGGGGAGCCCTTTATTTTAACGGAGCACGGGCAGGGCTATCGGCGGGTCTTTGATAAGGAGCTTGCCAAAATGTCTCTGGAAATCACCCCGGTATTGGAGATCGGGAGAACGGACATCATTACCTCCACCGTCGCGGGGAGCAATATGATCTCGTATCTGCCCGACTTTGTCACACGGGATCGGATCCGATCGGGAGAGCTTTGCTACCTCGATGTGAAGGATTTGAATCTGGAGATCTGGAAGCAATTGATCCATCGCAAAAACAAATGGATGTCCAAAAGCCTGAAGACCTTCATCGACTATCTCAAGGAGAACGAATTCTCCGATGAGACAGAATAAAAAAAGTCCTGCGCCGCGGCGCAGGACTTTTTGCAGTCAGTATTTTAAGTGCTCCATATTCTTCTCCACCTTCAGGCTCATAGCGTCCTTGCAACGCATCGCAAGATAGGTATAAAGAGAATCCACGATGGTAAGGGCGGCAGCACGGGAGGAGATGGCCACCACGCGGTACTTGGTTTCGCTTGAGGTGGTGGTCAGGTAAATGTCCGCGATCTTGCTCAAGGGGGACTTGCCCGAGCTTGTCAGGGCGATGATTTCCGCCCCGCTCTTCTTGGCGATGGCCGCATTGTCCACCACGGCCTTGGAGCTGCCGGAGTGGCTGATGGTAAACACCACGTCGCCCCTTTCCAGATACGAGCAGGCAATGGCCTGCAAATGGGAGTCGGTGTACACCATCGCGTTCATACCCAGCCGCAGGAGCTTATGGTGAAGGTCGGCGGCGATGGGGCCGGAGGCACCCTGACCGAGGATGACGATTCTCTTTGCAGCAAGAAGCGCCTCAGCCGCATCTCCCATTGCCTTCACGTCCAAGGTATCACGGGTCAGCTGCAGGGCAAAAAGCGCACTTTGGAAGACCTTTTCCACCACGGTCTTGATATCGTCCGAGGGGGTGACAGCCTCGTGCACCGTCTGGGAGGGGGGGACAACGGCAGCGGCCATGGCAAGCTTGAGGCTCTGATAGCCAGAAAAGCCCAGCTTCTGACACATCCGCACCACCGTTGGGTCGGAAACGCCGCAGATATCCGCCAAGGCGGCCACGGATAAAGAGATCACCTGCTCCGGATTTTGCACGATGTAGCCTGCAACCACCTTTTCGGATTTACTCAGATTGGGAATGGCATTCTCAATTCGCATCACCAGGGTGGTGGGATTCTCACGGGCTGTCATAGCGCTTCTCCTTTCGATATAGAGGGCCGAGGGCGGCGGCGATGGCCCGATAACGCTCGAAGGCCTCGTCGTAGACCCTTTGATTTGCTTTGTTCGGTTCTGTGACGGAGTCGATCTCAATGCAGGTCTCGGCGGCCTCGGCAAAGCTTTCAAACCAGCCGATGCCCACTGCAGCCAGCATCGCAGAGCCAAAGGAGGAATCGTCCACCTTGACCTTTTCCATCCGCAGCCCCAATACGTCCGCTACAATCTGACGCCAAAGGGCGCCCTTGGCACCGCCGCCGATGATGCGGACGCGCTTCATCTCAACGCCCAAGTCCTTCAGAACGCCCATACATTCCCGCAGACTCATCGCAACGCCCTCCAGGGTGGCGCGGGTGAAGTGGGCGGTGGTGTGGCTTGCGCTGAGCCCCGTAAAGCTCCCGCGCAGCTCGGGGTCGTTGTAGGGGGTCAATTCCCCGTTCAGATAAGGGTGGAACAAAAGTCCGTCGCTGCCTGCGGGAACCCTCTCCGCTCCCTCGTCCAGCCGGGGATAGGGGGCTCTGCCCACGGTGTCACGGTACCAGCGGTAGCTGTTGGCACAGCTCGCGGTGGCCGTTCCCGGATACCAAAGCCCGGGTACCACGTGGCGATAATTGAAAATAAAGGGAGAGTCCAGCCTGTGATCGGAAATGACGCAGATGCGCCCTGCCGTGGCAAGCTTGACGGTGGCGTGACCCTCCTCCACACTCCCTGCGGCGAACACCTCCATCACGGTGTCCGTGGTGCCCACCATCACGGCGGTGCCGGGGGCAAGGCCGAATTCCGCGGCGGCCGCCTCGGTGACGACCCCCGCCCTGTCCACGGGGCTTTTCAGCGCGGGGAGCCACTCGGTGCGGATCCCGCCGACCTCGCAGAGCTCCTCGGACCAGCGCTCCTTTGTCACGTCGTAGAACATCGAGCCTGCGGCGTCGATGTGGTCGGTCATAAGGGTGCCGCAAAGGCGGTAGCGCAGGTAGTCCTTGGCAAAGAGCAGATGACGTACCCTGTCCCAGACCTCGGGCTCGTGGGTGCGAAGCCACATCAATTGGGGCAGCGTCCAGACGGTGGTGGGGGTGTTCAGGCATTGCGCCCGAATCAGATCGAGATGCTGCTCCTTCAGGTACGAGACCTCCCGGGTGCAGCGTTGATCCGTCCAGAGAATGGCCCTTCTGAGCACTCTTTTCTCTTCGTCCAGAAGCACCGCCGTATGGGTGGCGGCGTCGGGGGCGACGGTCTTGATTTCCTCAGAGCGGATGCCCGTTTTTTCGATCAGCTCCGAAAGGGCGGTGCGAAAGGCGCGACACCAATCCTCCGGCTCCTGCTCACACCCGCCCACGAAGGGATAAAAGGTGGGATATTCACAGCCCGCCGTGCCGACGATCCTTCCCTCTCGGGAAAGAAGCGTCAGCTTCACGGAGCCGCTGCCGATGTCTACGCCCAATCCATATTCGTTCATAGCCTACTCCTATAAGGGCGGGGAGAGCACGCGCCTTCCCCCCCCAAGCAGAATCATTTCTCGAGAACCCACTGATGATCCGGGTCGTTGGTGCGGTGAATCCCCTGCAGATCCCCTGCCATCAGCCACAGAATATACATCCTGTAGCCGGGGGTGTTCAGGGTCAGGTGATACCCCTTGGGGAATTCCACCAGATCGTTGGATTTGACCCGATAGGTCTCGTCGATCTCACCGTCGCGGGTATAAAGGCTCTGGAAGCCGAAGCCCTGCGGCTTGTCGAAGAGGAAGAAGTAGATCTCCTCCGCAACGGACTCCCGAGGCATATCGTCCACGTCGTGCTTGTGTCCGGGGAAGCCTGCCCAGTTGCCGGGCTCCACGAAGGACTCCCCGATGGTCAGGTAATCCGCATTGCACGCCTCGTCCACGATAAAGTGGGCGTCCCTCTTCCAGGGCTGCTCTCCGAGGGTCATAATCTTGACCTCCTCGGGCTTTTTCCATTGAGGAGCGGAGTCCTTGTCCGTAGGCGTGTCGATCACGGCGATCTTTACGGGCTCACAGCCCGTAAAGGTAATCCTCGAGCCTCTGGGGGCGTACACGCTGTGGGCAGGGCCCTCGAAAACGTCCTGTCTGCCACCGACGCTTTTCCAATCGAATTCTCCCACACGGACGTCGGCACGCCCCGTCAGGAAAACGAAGGAATACTCCTTGTTTTCGGTGTCGATGGTCACGCTGTCTCCGCAGTTCAGCTCGATCATACCGAAGCCGAGACGCTTACAGCTGCATTTTTCCTGCTCACAGAGCTTGGTGTAGCCGATTTTCGGGGTATAAGTCTTTTTGTAATTCATTGTTCTTCCTCCAATAATGCATCGATCACCGCTTCCCAATCCCCCACAATGCCGTAGTCGGCATAGTCGAAGATGGGTGCCTTGGGATCGGAATTGATCGCAATCACCGTTTCTGCCCCGTTCATCCCCGCAAGGTGCTGAACCGCACCGCTGATGCCCACGGCAAGATAGATCTTGGGGCAGACGGTCACCCCCGTCATCCCCACCTGACAGCGGAAGGGCGCAAAGCCCGCATCCACCGCATTGCGGGAGGCGGCCACGCTCCCTCCGAGGCGCGCCGCAAGGCGCTCCAGCTTTTGAAAGCCCGCCGCTGAGCCGATGCCCGCTCCCCCCGCGACGATGATTTGAGCCTGAGAAAGCGGAACCGCATCCGCGTAGAGCCTTTCCTCCCGTACCGTGACGGTGCTCTCCGTGAAAACGGGAGCCTCCACCGTCACCCGCGGACACTCCGCAGGGCGTACCACAGCGCGGAAGGTGCCCGGGCGAACCGTAGCCATCTGAACGGGACTCAGGCTTTTTATGGTGGCCATCAGACTGTTTCCGAAGGCAGGGCGGGTCTGCAAAAGCGTCTCCCCCTCTCGGGTGAGCGCCGTACAGTCGGCGGTCAGACCCGCCGACGCAAGAAAGGCAAGATAGGGCATCAGGTTTCGCATGGCAATGCTCGCGGGAGCAAGCACCGCATTGCTCTCCCATTCCTCGATTTTTCCCTTCAGCCAAAGGGCAAGCTGCATCTCGTCCGAGTCTGCGGACGGCAGGATATGGATCAGGGCCGCACCGTATCGAGCTGCAGCGAGAGCATCCTTTTCGGGAACCAGCACCCGCACGGGCTCCGTCGGGCACAGCGCTACGGCCTTGGAGAGCAGTCCCTCGTCCAGCCCGTAGGGGCAAAGCACGCAAAGCCTCATCGCTTCTCCCTCCCCAGCATCTCCCGAAGGCGGGGCAGTGCCACGGAAAGCTCCCTGTCCCTCGGCCCCTTGCGAAGGCCGGGAAAGCGAGTATCCATCCCGATGACGCGGGTCAGGGAGCCGAGAAGCCCGCACGCCTCGGCAGAAAGACCGAGATCGGCAAGGGAAAGAAGCTCTGCCTCCTTGCCCTTGGCACGGCGCATCCCGAGGATGCCCGGCAGGCGCAGGGAATAGGTGTATTCACAAACGGAGACCACGGCGGGAAGGGACACGGAAAGGGTCGTTTCCCGATCCTCCAGCCGTCTTTTCACAAGAAGGGCTCCCCCATCCGAAAGGATCTTTTCCGCATTGCTGACCGAGGGAAGCCCGAGGGCTGCCGCCAGCATCCCCGGCACCTGCCCGGTCTCGCCGTCTATGGCACGGCGACCGCAAAGGATCAGATCGTAGGGCCCCGTTTTGCGCACCGCCTCGGAAAGGATGCGAGCGGTGGCGTAGGTATCGGACCCGGCAAAGGCAAGATCCGTCAAAAGAAGGGCACGG
Source organism: Clostridia bacterium (assembly GCA_017508505.1). The sequence continues at coordinate 9,316 of JAFVYT010000213.1, read as the reverse complement.
TCAGCCCCGCGGGAAAACAGCTCCCGCAGGTTATCCTTGCATGTTTCCGGGCCCATGGTGATCACGGTAACGGCCCCGTCCGCCCCCTTTAAGGTAAGTGCGGCCTCCAAGGCCCCCTGATCTGCCACGTTCCACTCGAGCCTCGTGCCGTCCCGACGCAGTCGAAAGCTCCCGTCCACGGATACGTTTCCCGTGGAGGGCACCGCCTTCAGACAGACCAGAATATTCATTCGGCCAGGGCAGAATAGAGGTCTACCACACACGCTCCCTCAGGACGTGCCGCCTCAAGGCAAAGATAAGACTCGGGATTGGCGGTGAGGATGACCTTTGCCTCGGTGCGCAGCAGATCGTCCCATCGGCCCCCTGCGACGCGCTTGACGATTTCGGGCATATAGGCAAGCGTCACGGCGTTGCCGCAGGACTTGGCAAGTCGCTCCTTGTTGAACATTTCCGTAAGCGCATACCCTGCGGCCTTGGCCATGGCACGGACGGGCTCAAATTCATAGAAGGTTCTGGCCAAACGGTCGTCGTCGTGGCAGGCCGCAAGCGTCCCCGTAGCCTTCTTGGGAGTCAGAGCCCCCTTGGCGATCAGGTCTGCGACAAAGGAGGTAGCCGTCACAATCCGGGCGTGGATCTCGGCCCCCATTGCGGCATATCTCTGCTTCATCATCTCTGCGTCGTAGCTGTTGAGCACGACCACGGTCTTAAGGCCCGTATCGTTTATGGCCTTGGCCAAGGCCTTGGCCTGCTGTGCCACCTCGTCCACGTAGCCCATCAGATCTCCCGACATCACACCGGAGGCGGGCTCGTTTTCCAGCACCTTGGCGCTGACACCGGCCTTTTCAAGCAGGGCAAGAAGGCTCTTTGCCATCTGCGGCACGCGGCACGCGGCGACCTCGCCCACGTAAACCAGAACGTCGCTTCCCTCCCGGGCAAAGGAGGGCTTCTCCATCCCGTAGATGTTGCCGCTTTTTTCCACGTTCTCGATGAGCGTCATCACCTCGTCGGGGGCAAGGTCGTTTACCACGGCCTCGGTTCTCGCCTCACGGATGAAAAGGGGAGGCTGATAGCCCGTGGCGCAATCGTTGACGCAGGCGTCACAGGTCAGACACTCATACATGGTTCTCGCCATATCACGGTCGAATTCTGCCGTGCCCTTGCGGTGCATGCTCAAAAGCAGACCCTTGGCGCGGGGAGTATTGATTTCCTTGCCGGTCTGCAGCTGAACAGGGCACAGATGTCGGCACATAAAACAAAAGCGGCACTTCTCCGCGTGGTGCAAAGCATTTTGACTGATCATCTTTCTTTTCTCCTTCCGTTACAGACCAAGCTTATAGGGGTTCATAATACCGTTGGGATCCAGCGCCTTCTTCAGCCCCTCCATCACCTGAAAGGCGGGGCCGTACTGCTCCTTCATCAAGCGGGAGAGCTTCAAGCCGATGCCGTGGTGATCGTTGATGACGCCGCCGTGCTCCATTGCGGCACGGACGCCGGTGTTCCAGATTTGATTGTGGAGACGCAGTGCCTCCTCCTTATCCTCAGGGGGATTGTCCATAATAAAGCGGTCGTAGATCATCGTGCCCCAGCCGTACCAGTGGGAGCAATGTGCAATGAAGCGCACCCCGGGGAAGTTGGACTCGATGGCGTTCTTCATCGCCCAGTAGATCTCCTCCACGTGGGTAAAGTCACACACGGTATCCATGGTGCCGAACATCTGCGGAATGTCCATAATGTGGTCGGGGTAGAAGAAGGTGATGCGGTTCTCATACCACTTTTCACCGTATTCGCTGCCCATATCCTCCGCACCGTACTTGGCACAGATATCCTTGATGATCTCCATCTGGATGTCCACCAGCCGCTCGTCTGCACCGTCCACGGAAAGATTCAGGAAGGCGCCGCGCTTCTCAAAGCCGATGATCTTCTTAATAATGGAAACGGTCTCCGCCTCGTCGAACAGGCGCATAATGGAGGGCTGGGTTTTCTGCATAATGTCGCGCCCCGCATTCAGTCCGTCCCCCATCGTCTTAAAGAGAAAGGCGTGATGCTTCATCACCTTGGGCAATTCAAACAGACGAAAGGTGGCCTTGGTGATGATACCGAGGGTCCCCTCGGAGCCGATAAAGATCTGATTGAGGTCGGGGCCTGCGGCGTGCTTGGGCACGGGAAGGGTGTTGATGATGTCGCCGTTGGGCAGAACCACCTCCATACTCATACACGGATCGTCGATCTTTCCGTACTTGGAGGAGAAGATGCCGATGCCTCTGTGGCCCAGCGCGCCGCCGATGGTGCCGCAGGTCAAACAGCTGGGGATGTGCATGCAAGAATAGCCCTTTTCGTTGGCGTACCACTCCAGCTGCTGGAAGATCATACCTGCCTCAGCGGTGATGGAGTGGGCGTTGAGATCGATGGAGATAAGCCGATTCATTCTCTTCATATCTAAAAGGATCCCCCCTGCCATGGGAAGTGCGCCGCCCTGACTGCCGGAGCCCCCGCCCCAGGTGTGCACGGGAATCTTATAATAGTTGGCAATTTTCAGAACCTTGGAAACCTCCTCGGAGCTGCCGGGACGCACGATGATGTCGGGCTTGGGCCCCTCGGCACCGCGATCCTGCCACATACGGCTCAGCCAGAAATAGTCCACGGTGTAGGACGCACGGTCCACCTCGGAGGTGGAAACGTTCTCTACGCCGACCGCATCCTCCAACTCAGAACGGATCATATCAAACATAAACGATTTTACCTGCATAAGCTGTTCCTTTCCGCATCACAAGACCCCCGACGGGGCAATCTTGTAATTTTGTTACAAAATATCGTTCCTAAATTATAGCACCCAAAAACAGAAAAAGCAATACCAAACAGAAAAAAACAAAGAAAAAAACGAAAGCAGGGCAGGTACGGCGAAAATCCCATAAAAGAAAGCCCAACAAGAGGAAACGATTAAAAATGTAATGAATTTACATTTTCCTCTTGCAATGGTGAAAAAACAGGTGTATACTTAGAAACTGTAAACTCGGAAATTACAAATCGGCAAGGTTTTGCAAGGAGGGTATGGAATGAATAAGGTTGCATTGATTACGGGCGGCGTTCGGAACAGCGGTTTGGCCATGGCAGAAAAGTTTGCCGCCGAGGGCTACACCGTTTGCATCACCAGCCGCAAGGCGGAGGATGCAGTGAAGTAGGCGGGGGAGCTCGCAAAGCAGTACGGCGTTCCCACCCGAGGCTACGGATTCGATTTGAAGAATACCGAGGACATCGCCGCGGTGTTCCGCGACCTGAAGGAGGCCTTCGGCCGCTTGGACGTGCTCATTTGCAACAGCGCCGATCTGGGGCTGGGCCAGAGCGCACTCACCGTCACCCCCGAGGAGTTCGATGGCGTGATGCAGGTGAACGTCCGAGGAAACTTCTTCTGCTGTCAGGAGGCGGCAAGGATGATGTGTGAGCAGAAGAGCGGTTCCATCGTGCTCATCGGCTCGGTGCATTACAAGGGCGCCGTTCACGGACGCATTGCCTACGCCATCTCCAAGGGCGCTATGGCTTCTATGGTGCACAACCTCGCCTTTGAGCTGGGTGAGTACGGCGTTCGCGTCAACCATCTGGTCCCCGGTGCCATTCGTACGGATCGCTGGGACGACATCTCCCCCGAGGAGGAGGCCCGCCGCCGTGCCAACTGGCCTCTCGGAATCGAGTCCACGGGAGAGGACATCGCCAATGCTGCCTACTATCTGGGGTCCGAGCTTTCCAGGACCGTTACGGGAGCAGAGCTGGCGGTGGATTCGGGTGTTCTGACCTGTCTGATCGGCTACAGCAAGGCCAACCCATAATCATTACATATAAAAAGGAAATCAAATACGGAGGGCGATAAAAAATGAAGATCAGTGATATTAAAATCTACACGCTGGACGCTTACCGCACCAACTGGGCCTTTGTCAAAGTGGAAACCGACGAGGGACTGTACGGTTGGGGAGAGGCAAGCCTCGGCACCAATGAAATGGCGCTGGAGGGAATGATTGCAGACCTGAAGCGTCTCGTGGTGGGACGCAACCCCATGGAGATCGAAAAGTTTCTCTTTGAGGTCTACCGCGATATGTATTGGAAGGGCGGCCCCGTCCTGATGAGCGCCCTCAGCGGGATCGAGATCGCTCTGTGGGACATTTGCGGCAAGTTCTTTAACACCCCTGTTTCCTCCTTCTTCGGAGGGAAGATGCGCGACCGTGTCCCTATGTACGCCAACGCCTGGTTCATCCGTGCCCGTGAGCCGGAGGAATTCGCCGCCAAGGCAAAGCAGACCGCAGAGCTGGGCATCAAGGCCCTGAAGTGGGACCCCTTCGGCAAGGCCCATATGACCATTGATAAGGAGCAGATGGAGAAGAGCGTTGCCATCGTCGGCGCCGTCCGCGAGGCCGTCGGCCCCAAGGTCGAGCTTCTCATCGAGTGCCACGGTCGCTTTAACCCCACCACCGCCGTGGAGATCTCCAAGGAATTGGCACCGTTTAAGGTCAAGTTTATGGAGGAGCCCTGTCCCCCCGACAACTTCGACTCCACCGCTTGGGTGCGCGACCACTCTGCCGTCCCCATCGCCGCGGGGGAGCGTTGCTACGGCAAGTACCACTGCTACGACCTTCTGAACAAAAACTGCGTGGACTTCTTCCAGCCCGACGTATTCCACGTGGGGGGCCTTTTGGAGGGCAAGAAGATGGCATCTCTTGCAGAGGCAAAGCACATTCCCGTCAGCTTCCACAATCCCAGCGGCCCCATCTCCAACGCCGCCATCCTTCAGCTTGCCTCAACAGTTCCGAATTTCCACATCCACGAGATTATGCTGACCGACAGCAAATTCCGCAAGAAGATCACCAACGAGGAGGTCGTATACGAGGACGGCTGCATTCTGGTGCCCGATAAGCCCGGCCTCGGCATCGACGTCAACATTGACGAGGTACTGGCGCGCCCCTACACCCCTCGTATGCTTCGCCACTACACCGGTGCCGTAACCGACATCCGTCCCAAGGGCGACTGCGAATACTATTTCAAGGGATTGGAGGATAAGGATTTTGAATAAGATGAATGCCAAGGAAGTCAAGGACCTGTTTTTAAAGGAAAAGCTCGTGGCCATCTGCCGCACCCTCCCCACGGAAAAGCTGGGGAACGTGGCAAGGGCTCTGGTCAAGGGCGGCGTAAAAATTCTTGAAATCACCATCGACCAGAGAGCCGAGGATCCCGAAAGTGTCATTATGGAGGCGATGCAAACCGTCCGCGATGCCGTGGGCGATCGGCTTCTCTTGGGTTGCGGCACCGTTTTGAACCTGTCCCAGCTGGAAATGGCCTACAAGGCGGGCGCCGCCTTCTACCTGTCCCCCAATCTGAATCGGGACGTGGTCAAGCGTGCCAAGGAGCTGGGCCTTTGCGCCATTCCCGGGGCGATGACCCCCACGGAGATCGTGGATGCATGGGACGCAGGCGCGGACATCGTCAAGCTCTTCCCCGCAGACGATATGGGCTATCACTACATCTGGAACCTGAAGGGCCCCCTGCCGCACATTCCCCTTTTGGCCAGCGGCGGTGTGAATCCCGACACCATTCCTCTGTTCTTGGAGCACGGAATGGTCGCCGTGGGCACGGGCATCTCCATCATCAACCGTGACCTGCTCGCCGCTGACGATTACGAGGGCATCGCCGCTCTCGCCAGAAAGCACGTAGACGCCATTGAGCGATGCACCAAATAAGGATTTTGAGGTAGCGATTATGTACGAAATCAAAAACGGAATTCTGCATAAGGACGGCAAGGGGGTCTTTGCCCTCGGCCAGTCCTACTATCCCTCCTTCCACCCCAGTAAATTTCCCGTGATGCCGGAGGATGACCGCATCGGCGAGATGAAAAAGGACCTTCGGATGATGGCGGAAATGGGCTTTAACCACGTGCGCTTTGCCGCCCTCGGCATCGCAGAGCTCGACGGAGAGGGAAAGCTTGTCGTGGATACCCCCTTCGTGGATGCGATGATCCGCGAGTCGGAAAAGAACAACATCTCCGTTTCCGTGCGTCTGGAGGGGTACGCGGTCAATCTCCGTGCGTTTCAGGAGGTGGAGATGGTCGACGTGGACGGCAACAAGCAATCCACCCTCTGGTCGGACTTCATCCGCACCATTCTGACCCACCCCGGTCTTTTGGAGGACAATCGCGTCCACGCCAAGGGGCTGGTGGAGCATTTCGATGCCTTCCCGGCCGTTGTGGCCTATCAGATCTACAACGAGCCCCACTTCCCCGCAAAAAACCTCTACGACTACCATCCCGTCACCATCGCAGCCTACCGAAGCTGGCTGACGGACCACGGCTATCTGTCAAAGGAGGAGGCCGCCGTCTACGAGCCGCCCCGCTCCCGTAAGGAGCAGAACGCACGGGCGTGGGCCCTTTGGCGTCTTTTCTCCCGTGATAGCCTCACCGCCTTTCTGGACAACGCCTCCAACGCTGCCAAGACAGCCTCCGAAAAGCCCACCTTCACCTGCTGGACCGCCGACCCCGTTTGCAAGAACAACGCCCTGCGCGGGTGCGACCTCTTTGCCAACGGAAAATCCATGGACATCGTAGGCTTTACCACCTATCTCCACGGAATGGGGCAAGACTACTACCCCATATGTCTGCAAGCGGATATGAACCAGTGCGCCGCTGCTCTCGAGAGCAAGCAGTCCTGGTGCATCGAGCTGGACAGCCGTACCTACATCCCGATTCCCATCTTCAACCGCAACACCTACGCCATCCTCGGCGCAGGGGTAAAGGGCATCGTATATTACCAGTGGCGCGGTGACTGCCCCGTCCCCGGGGTGCCCCATCCCAACAGCTGTGGGCTCCTCAATTTCGACGGAACCAAAACCCACAACTTCGAAAACGGTGCAAATGCCGTGGCCTTTATGAACGCCCTGAGCGACGATCTGGTCGGAGCCGAGCGGAGCCTTGAGGGGGTGGGCATACTCCATTCAGACTATGCCACCTTCCACTGCGACGCCCGAGAGAATGACACGGGCGCGGTTTGCGAGAACTCCTATCTTGTGGAATTCACCGAGATCTACCGCCGCCTGCGCGACGCAGGCTACACCGTCAGCATCACCGACGCGGAGCACCTGGAAAAAAATCCCCTCGGAATTAAGCTCCTCTACGTTCCCCGTCCGGCTCACCTTTCCCCCGAGGAAAGCGAAATGCTGGATCGCTTTATGGAAAAGGGCGGCATCGTGTATGAAAACACCTTCACCTACCGCTACAGCGGCTGCATCGGCTTCAAACGCTATGAAAAACGGGAAAAATCCTATCAGGAAAAAGCCTACGACCTCACCCACAGCGTACAGGACGTGGCGGATCTGACGGGGATCCATCCCCTCGTCACCTCCCTTGACCCGCAGGTCGGCGTACAGCTTTTGCAGGGCAAGGGCTACAAGCTTCTGGTCGTCACCAATATCTCCACCGCAAAGGAGAGCCTTGACGCCCCCGTTCGCATCCGCTTCCCCTACAAGAAGCTGACGGTCTACGCTATGGACGGAGCCAAGAGCGTCCTCGAGGCCGAGGGAGCCATCACCGTAAAGTGCATCACCGACGGCTGCATCGTAAAATTTGAGGAATAACGAAAAAAGCACTCTTCGGAGTGCTTTTTTCTTTCACGGGCATCCACGAAAAAGAGAATCACTTTTCTCTTGGCGCGGTTGACTTTTCCCCCCCGATATGCTATAAAGGGGTCAACAATCGCTTTGAAAGGAGCAAAACAATGGAAGTCCTGCACTTTGACTTAGCTAAGGAAGGCAAGAAATTCAAGATTCTGAACGCCACCAACGGCGGCCCCTGGCACAAGCGTCACGCCACCGACCAGTACCGCAGCAATTTTGAGGATTACAAGGCGGCACGGATCCCCTATTCCCGCAATCACGACTCTGCCTTGATCGGCATCTACGGCGGTCCCTACAGCCACGACGTCACCTGCATCTTCCCCGACTTTGACGCCGATCCCGACGATCCCGCCTCCTACGACTTCGCCTGCACGGACGAGTCCATTCTGGTGTGTCTGGAAGCAGGCACCGAGACCTATTTCCGCTTGGGACAGACCATCGAGCATCAGATCAAGAAGCACGGCACCCTGCCTCCCAAGGACTTCAAGAAATGGGCGGTGATCTGCGAGCATATCATCCGTCATTACAACGAGGGCTGGGCAGACGGGTATCACTTAAACCTTCAGTATTGGGAGATCTGGAACGAGCCCGATCTGGATACAGATGACAGTTCCAACAAGCGCACCTGGGGCGGCACCCGCAAGAAGTTCTTTGACCTGTATGAAATTGCTGCCAAGCATCTGAAGTCCTGCTTCCCTCATTTGAAGATCGGCGGACCTGCATTGGCAGGCTGGGAGGAATGGGCGGAGGATTTCCTCTGCGAAATGCAGAAGCGGAAGGTGCCTATGGACTTCTTCTCCTGGCACATCTACTGCACCGACCCCAAGCCCATGATGGAAAAAGCTGACCGCATTCAGGCCATGATGGAAAAGTATGGCTATGGGGATGCGGAGAGCATCCTCAACGAGTGGAACTATGTCAAGGGCTGGACAACGGAGTTTGTGGGCTCCATTATGGCCATCCACGGTATCCGCGGTGCCATTTTCACCCTGTCCTGCATCTGCGATGCCCAGCAGTCTCCCATTGATATGCTCATGTACTACGATACCCGTCCTTCTGCCTTCTGCGGTGCCTTTGACTTCTATTCCTACGAAAAGCTGAAGGGCTACTATCCCCTGTACTGGTACGGCAAGTTCTATGACATGGAAAAAGAGATTCCTGCCGCCGAAACGCCGGAAAATATCCATTCCCTCTGCGGTGTGGATCAGGACGGCAAGGCTCTGGCGGTCATCGCCCACTACCATGCAGAGGATGCAGAACCCAAAACCGTCAAGGTAGATCTGGGCAGACCCGGCAAGTATGAAGTGTACCTGCTGGACGAAGAACACGACGGCGAATTGGTCATGACCACGGAGGAGCTGACCTTTGAACTGAAAAACCTCAGCGCAGTGCTAATCAAGGAGATCTGATGGCAAGTTTATATATTGGTATCATCCTGATTTTTCGGGTGGTGCAGGCCTTATTCAATAAGCGTTCCAGCATGGAGGTCAAGAATATCCCCATGCTGGTGGGCTACAATGCCTATAAAAATACCGTTTCCGCGGTGTTGGGACTGGCACTGATTCTGGCGGCAGCCAAGGGCTTTCGGTCAAACTGGCTGACGGTGGTCATTGCGGGCTGCTCCGGTCTGGCGCTGTTTTTCTCCAGTTTTTGCAGTATTTACGCCATGAAG
>JAFVYT010000212.1 GCA_017508505.1 Clostridia bacterium | reverse complement strand
TGGGGGAGCCCGCGCACGAAAGGAGCAAGCACTTTTGGGGAAACCAAGTGCTCCCGACGGGGGAATTCGCAGGGCTTTGCCCTGCAACCCACCAAGGGGACTTTTTGAAAAAAGTCCCCTTGGATCCCCCAAAAACTTTAAAAACTATTTTTTCTTATCTGCTCCAAGAAAGAAAATCCACCTGAAAGCTTTTGGGGAGGTTTGGAACCCTTTTTCTCGAAAAAGGGTTCCAAAAATAAAAGAATAACTTTAATGTTTTTTGATCCAAACTTTTTTTCAAAAAAGTTTGGTGGGGTATGGGGTGAAACCCCAAAAATCCCCCGTCAGGGTGCGGGGCGGAGCCCTGCGGATCCCCCGCGTTGGGGCAAGGCCCCATACATCCTCCCGCCGGCTCAGAGCGCCAGAGCGGCGGCGGAGCGAAGGGTCTTGGCGACGGCGGGATCGAGCTGGCCGCAGAAGGAGAATTCCTCGGGAGCCTTGCCCGTCAGACGGGCCGCAAGGCAAACGGCCGCAAGGTAGGAGCCCTCGTAGGAGGGATGGGAGCAGTCGGGCATATACAGCTCGATCTCGCCCTTTTCGGTGATCGCGCGGAAGGGGAGGCCTACGTGTGCCACGTCCAGCTTCTCTGCGGCGGCGACCTTTTTCTGCTCTGCCAAGAGGATCGCCGTGGTCTCGGCAGCCTCGTAGCCGTGCTTCTCCAGAAACGGGCTACCCTCCTTGCGACCCCAGGTGCCGTAAAGCAGAACCCTTGCCCCCGTGGGCGCGAGCTTTTTCAGGATGGCCCGTACCCCGTCCTCGTGCTTTTGGGGGTCGAGGATGCCGACCGTGCTCTGATCCTGAATGATGGCATAGTCGAAGTGGGCCCCCGTGAGAGCGGCGTGCACCTTTTCGCCCAGAACGTCGGTTTCGTTTGCACTGTTAATGAGGTACTGACTTCCCTTGGTCAAGCAGCAAAGCTCCACCTCCCAGCCCGCCTCGGCCAGAAGGGGCACGAGTATGGTCTCGGGCATCTTGTGGTAAAAGGTGTAGCTGTTTCCGATCATAACAAGCTTGATGGGTTTCATTTGGCATTCTCCTTTGAAGTGGTTTGTATGGTCTCCGTCGCCCGTCGGTGTGCGCTGGGGCTGATGCCGAAGTGCCGCTTAAAGGCGAGGGAAAAGGCGTGTGGGGTGGAAAAGTGGAGCTGGTCGGAGATGTCCGTGACGCTCATATTGCTGTTCTCCAAAAGCTCCAGCGCCGTGGCGAGCTTTTTCTGCATCAGGTAGTCCTTGACCGTCATATTCATCTTTTCCTTGAACAGATGGCAAAGGTGATACTCGCTGTAGGAAAGGGCCGCGGCAATGTCCTTGACACGGGTCAGGTTCATATACTCCGCATCGATGAATTTCAGTGCGCGGTAAACGGGAAGGTTGGAGGTGGAGGTGTTCAGCCGACCCAGCTTCTCCTTGGACTTGCCGCTGAGAATGCGGTAGAGCAGGATCAGCATTTGGCAGAAGTAAAAGTGGATCATATCCCGACTTTCCTCGTCGCGGATGTAAAACTCATTCATCAAAAGGGCGAATAAGCGGTGGATGTTGCCCTCGTCCTCTACCAAAAAGTCCTGCCGATGGCGCACTGCCTCCAGAAAGGCGCGGATGCTCCGCTCCTTCTCGTCCGGCAGAAAGCCGATGCAGTAGTAGTGAAAATGGTCGTTGGGGGAGGCAACGATGCGGTGCGGCACCCCTTTTTTGATAAAGTGGATCTGCCCCGGGCGCATCTCAAAGACCCGATCCCCGGAGTAAATCAGGGCGCGGCCTGCCACCGCAAGGGTGATCTCATCGCAGGTCTGTTCGTGCTCCCGCACCTCTCCGCTTCGGATGAGGCTGAGCTCCGCGATCTGCAGAATTTCCCCGGAGGGGGTTTTCATCTGCCCTCGCAAAAAGGACTTGTCGTAGGAAAACAGCTTTCCCGTTACCTTCATCCGATCTCCCCTCCTTCTTGCCCCAAGTATACCATAGGAAAGGTCACTTTACAAGGGAATAACCGCAATTTTTTGACGATAGATGCACAAGGAAGCATCTTTCCCCCGCTCGGGGAGTTTGCTATAGTAGGGTCAGATGAAAAAAAGGAGGGCCGCACAGTGAAAAAAATCGGCTTTATTGACTATTATCTGGACGAGTGGCACGCCAACAACTACCCCGCGATGATCGAGGAGATCTCCGAGGGAGAGATGAAGGTTGCCTATGCCTTCGGCCTGATCGATCCTCCCAAGGAGTTGGGGGATCGCATTTCCAATCGGGAATGGAGCGAAAAATACGGCGTGGAGCTTTGCGCGAGCATCGACGAGGTGGTGGAAAAGAGCGACTATCTGGTGGTGCTTTCCCCCGACAATGCGGAAATGCACGAGCTGCTTTCCGAAAAGCCCCTGAAAAGCGGCAAGCTGACCTATATCGATAAGACCTTTGCCCCGGATAAGGCCACCGCGGAGCGCATTTTCAAGCTGGCGGACGAGTGCGGAACTCCCTGCTTTTCTACCAGCTCCCTGCGCTTTGCCTCGGAGTGGCAGGCGATCGACAAGTCCGACCTGCGCTGCATCTACAGCGACGGCCCCGGAGACGTGGGCATCTACGCCATCCACCAGATCGAGCCGATCATTTGTATGATGGACGCCCGTCCCGCAAGGCTGATGTTCCTCGGCTCCGCCGAGCATCCCTCTTACCTGATCGAGTTTGAGGACGGCCGCCACGCCCAGATCTGGCACAGAAAGCTCAAGGGCGGCTCCTACCGCTTAAACTTTGTCAACAGCGAGAACCGCGCCACCCCCGTAAAGGTGGAGTCCGATTACTTCCGCCTGTTTTTGGAGGAGCTGGTTCGCTTCTTCCGCACGGGAGTCGTGCCCGTTCCCCACGAGCAGACCGTGGCGGTCATGGCCTGCATCGAGGCCGCGGTCAAGGGTATGGAAAGACCCTTCGAGTGGATCGCGCTGTAAGATGCTGACGCAAAAAGAAGTCCCTTGGAAAAGGGACTTCTTTTTTTGCTTAGTTGAGCATGACCTTCGGTGCGTCGAAGAATTTGTTCAGGGTGCGGTTGAAGATGCGGTTGTAAAGCACGGGGTCAAAGGCGTCGCCGATTCTCTCTTCGAAGGAGTAGAAGAGGCTCTGGAGCTTCTCCTTGGCCGCAAGACGGCTCTCCTCGGTGGAGTCGGCCTTCAGGGTCTCGGCCAGCATATCGGCGTGAGCGGTGGCCATCACTGCGTGGATTCTCAGGTGCTCCCAAGCGGGGGTGTCGGGGGCGGTGGCGAGAACGTCCTTCTCAAAGGCGGCGATGACTCTCTTGGCCTTGTCGAGACCTGCGAAGAAGGCGTCGTCGATGGGCTTTTCTCTGCGGAGATACACGGGGTCAAAGAGGCGGGAGAGGGTGGAAAGGTAGGTCTCCACGGTCTCAGCCTCATCGCCGAAGGCGGCGGTGAAGTATTCCTTGGTCACGTCCTCGAAGCGGCTGGTCTTGTCCCAAAGGCCTGCGGCCATGGCGTAGAAGGGGAGACCCGTGGGGAAGAAGACTCTCTGTCCCTGACAGCTCATCATACCACCCAGACCGATCTTGTCCAGATTTGCCATATCCTTGTGCAGGACGCGGGCGCACTCGTAGTAGCCGGGATCCAGATGGTGATCCCACATCAGGTGATAGTCAAAGTCGAAGGAATCCCCGCTGAGCTGCTCCCTCTGCCAGATCTTCAGTCGGGCCACGTTCTCCGCAACGGAGCGGGGCATTACGTTTTCGTTTCTCTTGTAGGGGACAAGCTCGACCTTTTCCTCCAGATCTGCCTCCACGAAGGCGTTGGTGTAGGTGCGGGTAATGGGGGCGAACATCAGAACGAAGCGGTCGGGATTGGCAATCTTCTCCACCTGAGGAGCCCACAGAAGGTCCACGTAGATCAGGCATACGATCTTGGTGGGAACCCCTGCGGCGGTCAGCTTGACGTCCAGCTCATTCAGCGTCTTGACGTAGTAGTCGGCGGGGGTCATCTTGCGGCATTCCTCGCACTCGCAGTGGTTGTTGGTGCCGTCGGCCAGCCAGAAATGCAGGAAGTTCACGTCCGGGTGCTCCTTGCAGTAGGCCACGATGCTGTCGTTCATCTTTTCCCGAACCTCGGGGTTGGAGTAGCAGAGGTTGGTGTTCAGGGCAACGCGCTTATAAAGGCCGCGGTGGCCGTTCAGCTCTGCCATCACCTTCAGGGCCTCGGGGGGCATTTCCCAATCGTCCCGACGGTCCCAGCCGGAGGCGGGGATGCCGAAGGGAGCACAGGTCCAGCCGTGTCCCGTGGCGTGATAGTCCAGAGCGCGGAGGGCGATCTCCTCCTCCAGACTCTGCCACATATGCCCGATGTCATCGTCTGTCAGCTCGTCTACCTCCACGTGGGGGTTGGGATTGATGTTGTAGTAGCGCTTGAAGAAGGTGCTGGGGGTGTGGAACTGCATAAAGTAGCCGTTCATTCCCACCTTGGGGAGAAAGTCGATCATATTGTAGACGTGCTCGTAGGCGTTACAGCCCTCGATGCAAACGCCTCTGTGGCGGTAGGAGGCAGTTTCGGTAACCTTTACCGTGAGGTTCTCGCGGCAAAGCTTTTTCTTGGGGATGATCTCTCCGTCCTTACCGGGACGCAGGAAGCGGCAGCCCAATTCCTTCAAGAAGCGGTAGGCGGCCAAAAGCACCGCACGGTTGCAGGAGCCCGTGATGACACCGGCCCCGTTTTCCACCTGAATGCGGATGCTGTCGTTTTCGGTTTTTTCCACGCTGCCGTCCAGACCCAGCCAGATGACGTTTTTCTTCTCGGGATCGACCTCGTCGTAGATCCGTCCGTCCACCACCAGGGTGGGATCCATCTGCTTTAAGATGCGCTTCAGCTCGGAAAAGGCGAAGGCACAGGTTTTGTCCCTTCCGATTCGGGCAAAGATTACGTTCATAGCATACTCCTTTGAAAGTGTCTTTTTTTGATTGTAGCAAGGGGAAAGGGAAAAGTCAAGAACAGACCTGAAACGGGGTTGATTTTCGCAAAAATGAGCCGATTTTATAATTTACTTGATAAAATACTTCAGGCCGTTTTCCAGCTCAGGGCTCCACCATACCCAGGAGTGGGTCCCTTCGGATTCTTTGTAGACGTGGGGCAGCTCCAGCTCGGTTAAAAGTCTGTCGAATTTTCGGTTGTTTTCAAAAAGTCCGTCCTGCGCGCCGCACCAAAGGTAGAACTCGGGGAGGGTGACACCCTTCTCCTTTTGCACCCGGGCCACGTGGTACAGGTCGTGCTCCGTCCCCGCAAGCTCCGACTCGTCCTGCATGTTGTAGTCGAAGATGCGGCGCCAGAGCTCGGTGTGCTTTTTTCTGCCCTCACGGGTGATGTCCAGAGCGCCGCCCAGAGAGATGCAGCCGTAGTAGTTTTCGGGGCGATGGAGTGCCGCCTTCACGGCGCCGTACCCGCCCATGGAGCACCCTGCCACAAGGTTCATCTCCCGCCGCGGGCTCATCCCCGCAAAATAGCTGCGGCATACCTGCGGCAGCTCATCGGTGACGTAGTCGAAATAGCGCATTCCCGATACGGTGTTGGTGTACCAATTGTCCCCGATCCCGGGCATCACAAAGGCGATCTTGTGCCGCTTGCAAAAAAGATCCACGTCCGTGCGGCGGAGCCAGGTGGTGTGGTCGGAGCTCATTCCGTGGAAGAGCCAGACGGTCCGATACTCCCCCTCGGGGCGGCCCGATCCCTCGTCCTTTTTGTCGATCTCGGGGAGAAGGACGGTTACGTCCACGGGGGTCTTCAATACGTTGGAAAAGTAATTCAGTTGAACCAGTGCCATAGCGCGTCTCCTTATTTCGTTTCTTCTGCCATTTTAGCACATCCCGCCATCGCGGTCAAGAAAAATGCCCCTTTCCCGAGGGAAAGGGGCGTGTGCTCAGTCGCGGGGGATGCGGTGGGGGTGGAAGGCGTACATATCGTCGTAGTAGGCCATATAGGGCTCGGAGGTGACGAATTCTGGTGCGGTGGCAAGGTAGTCGTTGATCCGCTTCTTCAGGGCCTGCAGAGCCGTGTCCTCCTCTCCCGTGGGGACGGTGAGGGTATAGGCAAGGGAGATGTGGAAGGTGTAGGACTCGTGCTTGGGAAGGTACAGGCCGATCTTTTCTGCGGCGCGGTCGCGGAAGGAGCGCAGGATGCGATCCTGCTCGGCATCGGCGGGGTCGAGTTTGACGATGACGCAGGAGCGGCTGGCGTAGATCTCGCGGAAGCGCATCCGCGCGCCTTGCGGGAGCCTTGAGGCGGCAATGGCCGCGGAAACGTAGTCGTCCACCTCGGTCATGGGAGCGTTTTTGTCAAGACCCTCGGGCCAGAAGCCCTCCTTTCTCACCTGATGGTTCAGGCCGCGGATCACGGTCATATGGTAGCTGTCCTCGGGCAGGAGGGTGTAGTGATGGGCAAGGCCCGACTCCTCCCACATTTTGCGCACCGTCTGCATCACCTCGTAGGCGGGACATTCGGGGGTCACGTCGGCCACCACGGTGTTGCCGGGGTAGCGGCGGACGGAGCCGTCGAGGTAGAACTTCTGCCCGACGGTGGAGCCGATGACGATCTCCTTTGTTCCCTTTTCCCAAGCGGGCTCGGCGGGAAGGAGCTTCTCGAAGCGGGCGATGATCTCATCCTCGCACGCGCCGCGGTAGCGACCCTCCAAAAAGGCCTCCATCACCTCGGGGAACTCGGCCCAGGAGGCGGCCTCCCTGTCGGGGCAAATGGGGTAGAAGAGGGCGCCGTTTGCCTTGGCGGCGTCACGGTCACCGGGGGCATCTCCGATCATCAGAACGCGGTCGGGGGCGTAGTCGTCCTTCAAGGAGGCGATGATCTCTGCCTTCGTGCCGCTCTCCTGACCCTTGACGGCGGTGACCAGCTCCAGAAGGCCGTGCTCGGCCCATTCTCTCTGAAGGGCCAATTCCTGGGTGGCGGAGACGATGACGATGTCGGCCTTTTCCTTCAGAACCGAAAGGCACTCTCTGACGTGGGGGAAGGGCGGCACGCCGTGCACCATCTTGCCCACGCGCTCGTTCACTTCCAGGCTCCAGGCGAGGGTGGTGCGGATCTCCTCCTTGTCGGGGTGCTCCTTCAGATATTCCTCAAGCCCTGTATTGCTCAGGGGAAGGCCTGATTCCACGTAAGCCCGAAGCTGGGGAAGCTGGGTGGGGATGAAGTCCCGCTCCTGCACTTCCTTTCTGTCCTTTAAGACCTCCAGCGCCAAGAGCAGCGCCTTCAGGCGGTGGATGCCGCGGGTGGCGGAATAGAGATTGGCAAAATCCCACGCGTCGCGGGCGTATTTGGAAACGGCCTGCAGGTTAAAATGGTCGATGTAGGGAGGGCAGAAGCACTCCTTATGCTTGATCTCCATGGTGTCGAACACGCACCCGTCGGAGTCAATACAAACAAGATACGGCTTTTTCATTTTTTTCCTCCTTACAGAACGTACGCTTCAAAGGCGGCGGCGAGGCCGTCGTCGGTGTTCAGACCCGTGACGACGTCGGCATAGGCCTTGATGTTGTCGGGAGCGTTGCCCATGGCGACACCGAGTCCTGCGGCCTCGAGAATGGCCACGTCGCTGGAGGAGTCCCCGATGGCCATGGTCTCCTCAAAGGAAACGCCGATCCGCTCGAGAATGCTTCTGACGGCACAGAGCTTGTCCAGCCCCTTGTGGGAAAATTCCAGATGAGGGCCTGCTCCGGGGCGGGTGTGGCCGATGAAGCCGGAGGCGGTCACAAGGTCGTAAAGCTCATTCTGAAGCCCTGCGGGGATGTTGTAAAGGTTCATCTTTTCTACGCCGATGCCGTTTTTGCGGAAGTGCTCGGCGGGGTTCTCCACCGCCGTAAAGCAGTTGTCCCGCACGTACCAGACGTGGTGCTCCGGGATCAGAGAGAGGTCGAAGGGCTCGGTGATGGCCTTCTCAAAATAGACGGTGCCCTCGGCGGCAACCTCGTTATAAAGCCCCTTGCCCTGCAGGCTCTCCATCAAGGTGGCAGCCTCGTCTGCAGGGATCAGATCCTCGTAAAGACTTCTGTCCTCTACCTTGTCATAGGCTCTTGCCCCGTGGCTGAGCACGAAATAGCGCAGACCCTCCTGGGTCAAAAGCTGAGGGGGGAGCATATCAAAGACTCTGCCGGTGCAGGGGATCACGTGGACGCCCTTTGAGATGGCCTTCTGAATGGCGGCCATATTGCGACGGCTGACGGCGACCTGACTCTTTCCGAGAAGGGTACCGTCCATATCCATTAAAACAGCGCGGATCTTCATAGGGTTCTCCTTTTCTTGCATTTTTTCTTCTGATATCATTATACATAAGGTGCTTTTTGCTTTCAATAACAAAAAGAACCTTTTTTTATTGCAAAAAGAACCATTCTGTGGTAGGATGAAGAAAAGGAGGTGGGGAGATGGAGATCTTTGGAGAGCACGAGCTGACCCCGTGTCCGTCCCTTGTTCCCCGAGGGATGCACAGTCACGAAACCTGTGAGATCCTGCTGGTTCTTTCGGGGGACGTGGAGTTTCGGGTGGAGGGCAGCACGTATTGGATGAAGCCGGGGGATCTGGTTCTGATGCGGCGGGGCGAGGTTCACATTCCCCGTATCCGCTCCGCCGTCCCTTACGAAAGGATGCACGTCAATTTCGATCTGGAGGACGTGGTCGGGACCATCGGAGGAAGGGAGCTTCTTTCCGTTTTTGACGATCGCCCCTTGGGGCGGTGGAACCATTATCCCGCCGCACTCTTTCCCGAAAACCGCTGGCAGGAGTATCTGACCAAGCTTTTGGCCGCTCCCACCGCCTCGCTCCGCCTTTCCTATCTGTTGCCTCTTTTGGGGGATTTGTCTGCGGCGGCTCCGCTTTTGCGGGAGAAAAAGGAGAGCCGTGGAGCGGACCGATTGCAGGAGGTGCTGGACTACGTCAACGCCAATCTCGGAGGAGAGCTTTCCACGGAGCTGCTGTGCCGCCGCTTTTTCATCAGCAAGACCCACCTGAACCGCCTCTTCCGCGCCGCCACGGGCACCACCCCTTGGGAATACGTTACGGTCAAGCGGCTTTTTCTGGCAAGAAGGCTTTTGCAGGAGGGGCTTCGCCCCGGGGAGGTCTACGGCCGCTGTGGCTTCGGGGATTACACCACCTTCTTCCGTGCTTATAAAAAACGCTTCGGCATCGGGCCGAAGGGATAAAAAAGGGGCTGTAAAAAAACTCAAGTTTTTTTACAGCTCCTTTTAAGGGGATAGGAAAAAAAGATGCAGAACGGACAAACTGAGCAAAAAGCAAGGTTTA
>JAFVYT010000211.1 GCA_017508505.1 Clostridia bacterium | reverse complement strand
CGGTACTCCCTGGGAGGAGCTCCCCGAGGATTTCGTTTGCCCCTTGTGCGGCGTGGACAAGTCAAACTTTGAAGAGACTTGAGCGGATCGATCGTGGTATGAGACAAAACTACCCGAAGAAGAGAAAAACTCTTTTTCGGGTAGTCCTTTTTTTCGTGGTGATATTCTGTATTTTGCACAGAGCGTAGGATCAAACCATCTCCCGTCGGATCGCGTCAATGACCCGCGGGTGCAGACGGGGGTAAGAGGAGCCGTCCCCGGCAAGGAGGGAAAGCTCTTCGTCAGAAAGATCGGGCTTCTGCCGGATGAGATCGCGGATGCGGAAAAGGGAATCGCGGCAAGCGTCCAAGGCGTCGGAAATCTTCTCGGGCGTATCGTAACGCCAACCCAGGGGATGATAATCGTGAGCGGTGAGAATTTGGCGAAGGGGGAGGGCGCGCAGTTTTTCCAGAGCCTGAAGATGGAGTAGCGGCAGGGTAATATTGGACCCCCAGGCACCGGAGCCGTAGATGCCGTACAGCTGAAGGCAGTCTCCGCTGACAAGGGTCATGGTGCGGGAATCCAGAAGCGCCGCGCTGTCTCTCGAGTGACCGGGAACCGTCACCACCTGCAGAACGCCAAGGATCACGTCACCGTCCTCCGGCACGACGATTCTGTGAGGGTAAATCTCTCCCAGCTTTTTACTGCGGGCGTAGATTTTGGCATTGGGAACCAGGGGAAGCAACGTGGCAAGACCGCCTGCGTGATCCCCGTGGGAGTGGGAAATGAAAATTGCCTTGACATCCTCCTCGTCAAGTCCCTCCTCCCGCAAAAAGGGGAGCAAACGGTCCGTGATATCCTCCGGGGTGGTGGCGGTATCGAAGATCAAAATGCCGCTCTCGGTGCGGACGGTGTAAATTGTGGTGAAAATATCCTTGTAGGGCAACGTCAGCCGTGAAATGTTTTCGTTGATTTTCATCGGTAAAACCTCCGTTTCTTCGTCTATTATAGAGTTTTTTCAGAAAAATACAAGGGGAGCGGAATCACGGGAATAAATTTTCTCTTTTTCTTGATTTATAGCACCGCAGGCGGTATAATAGATGAAAAGATTCTACCGGATGCGAAGGAGAAAACGTATGAAGAAAACCGATTTCAAGCGATTTGGTCTGATGATGGATATGAGCCGCAATTCCGTGATGAATATGCCGTCTCTGAAAAAGCTGATTCCCGCCCTGGCGGATATGGGGTATAACTTCATTATGCTTTATACCGAGGATACCTACGAAATTCCCGAGGAGCCCTACTTCGGCCATTTCCGCGGCAGATATACCCAGGCGGAGCTGAAGGATTTCGTCTCTTTCTGCGAGGGGTACGGGGTGGAGGTGATTCCCTGTATTCAGACCCTGGCCCACCTGAACGCGCTCATGCGTTGGCCCCGCTTCCAGCGGATTCAGGACTGCAACGATATTCTCCTTGCCGGGGAAGAGGAAACCTACGAATTGATTGATAAAATGTTCAAAAGCGTCAAGGAGTGCTTCAAGTCCGACGTGATCCACGTGGGTCTGGACGAGGCGCATATGCTGGGACTCGGCAAGTACCTGGACAAGCACGGCTTTGAAAACCGCTTCGGCATTTTCTCCCGTCATATGCACAAGGTTTGCGAAATTGCAAAGAAGTACGATCTTCAGCCCTTGATGTGGAGTGATATGTTCTTCCGTCTTGCCAACCACGGCCATTACTACGACGTGGAAAATCCCGTAGTGCCCGATCCCAAGGAGCTGGGAATCCCCGAGGAGATGCACCTGACCTATTGGGATTATTATACCACCGATCAGAGCCGCTATCAGATGATGCTCCACGCTCATCAGTCCTTGGGCAGAGAAATTTGGTACGCGGGCGGTATCTGGACCTGGAAGGGCTTTGCCCCCGACAACCGCTTCTCCATCCACGCAAATCTTGCCGCCGTTCGCGCCTGCCGCGCGGAACGGGTGGAAAACGTGATGTTTACGCTGTGGGGGGACAACGGCGGAGAATGTCTCCGCGGCAGCGTGCTTCCGGCGATGTTTGCCACCGCCGCCTTTGCCCGCGGGGAAGAGGATATGGAGAAAATCAAGGCAGAATTCGAAGCGAAGTTTGACATTCCCTTTGACGATTTTACCCTTTTGGATATGCATGAGCACGAGCACGTAGAAAACGAATACGCCAAGG
>JAFVYT010000210.1 GCA_017508505.1 Clostridia bacterium | reverse complement strand
GCGCCGGTCTTTTCCTTGCGGTAGCGGGCGATGAAGGGGATGGTGTTTCCCTCGTCCAGCAGGGCAACGACGCTTTCTGCCCGTTCGGGGGAGAGGCCAAGCTCGGTGGCAAGTCTTGCGATGATGTCCATATTTTGTCCTTTCGGGTCAAACGGTTTTTCCTTATTGTAGCACGAAAAGAGAGGTGCTTCAAGGATTATTTTTCTGAAAATAGGCCGCGGTCAGGCGGATGATGCGGGAGTAGGAGACCGTACCCTCCTTCTGCCCCATGGCCTTCAGGTAGGTGGAATTGGCGGTGTCCGCCACCTTCGAGGCGGCGCTGTGACGGTACGGTTCGAAAAAGCGGCTGTAGGCTCGCAGATCCTTCCCACGGACAGCGGGGCAGTCCTTCAGGATCTCGGAGGTACGGGCGGCGTCCAGGCTTTTGCAGATGACGATGAAATCGTCGATGACCCCCATCGCCCCGCAGTAGCGCAGGTACGGGGAGTCCGACTCCATCAGGATTACCGCCGCGAGAAAATTGCACTCGTTTTCCGGCGCGATGCCGCGTGCGTGGCAGGTCTCGTGCGCGATGGAGGAGGTCACCACAAAGTGGGGATAATTGGTATTGACGTTGGCCTCTCCCGTGAAAAAGCCGTAGACCCCCGCGATGTGGGTGTAGGTCATCCACGGTGACGAAAGAAAGCTCTTGGCGGAAAAGCCCGATTTCTGATAGAAGGGGTGCTTTTCCCCGAAGGCGTCCGCCGCCTCCGTCACGCTCCTTTTGATCTCGGAAAGAGACGTGGGAGCGAGGCTCTCCCCGTTTTCATTCTTTAATAAGGAGGGCTCGGCCTCGGCAATGACCTCCACCAGCCGCTCCAGTGCAAAAAAGACCGCCTCCTCGTCGACTCCGTCGGTGTCAAGGTCCATATGACGTGCGGTAGCGTGACGGTAGTAGCAAGGGGCAAGGGTGAATACGAACAGAATAAAAACCCCCATCCCTGCCGCCAGAAGGCCGAGATAGAAGCGGTGCCAACCCGTGGGAATCGGCCTTTTTCGGATCAGACGGACGAGAAGGTACAGGGCAAATACGATCAAAAATACGACGTACAGCACCGCCGCGGCAACCAGCACCTCAAAGAGAGAAAAGGGCAGAGGGCTGCTGATCGCGCCCAGAAGCCACCGCACCGCCGCCGCAGGCCCCGTGGCAAAGAGCTCCGCAAAGCCCGCAGACCCCAAAAATCCGAGAAAAAAGATCACGGAAAGAAAAAACAAAAGACAAAAGGAGACCAAAACGGGTCTTTTTTTCCAAAGCTTGCTCAGTCGCTCCACAGGCTTGCCTCCTTTTTCTCTCATCTTTCTTCCATTGTATTATAAAGAGGTGCGCTTTTCAAGAACTTTTGGGGGAAAGAAGGAAAAAAATCAAGAAAAGACTTGACAAACGGGAAGGAGGGTGGTATCATAACTTTACCAATTTAGCACACTAAAACATTGCTCGGGTAAAGTCCCGACAAGAAGGAGACAATTATGAAGAAATTGCTTGCACTTTTGCTGGCTGTGATGATGATGCTCACCCTCGCCGCCTGCAACGGGAAGGAAGAAAAGGGTACCTCTACCGTAGAGGATGAGGGCGAAACCGTGATCATCGGTTACACCATTTACGAGCCCATGAACTATATGGAGGGCGGAAAGCTCGTCGGCTTTGATACCGAGCTTGCCGAGGCCGTATTTGCAAAGCTGGGTATGGTTCCCGTGTTCAAGGAGATCAACTGGGATAACAAGTATTCCGACCTGAATGCCAATACCATCCAGTGCATCTGGAACGGCTTTACCGCCAACACCGCCGACGACGACGGCGTCGCCCGTGCGGACAAGGTAGACTTTTCCTACAACTATATGAAGAACAAGCAGGTCATCGTGACCAAGGCAGAGCTTGCCGCCTCCGTGACCGCGATGGATTCCCTTTCCGGCAAGGTGGGTGCCGTGGAGAACTCCTCCGCAGGCGATACCTGGTTGACCGAGAACCTCACCGGTGCCATCAAGAAGGGCGTCACCAGCCAGCTGGACGCGCTCAAGGATCTGGCTCTGGGTGCCGTTGACTTCGTCGTGCTCGACGAGCAGCTTGCCAAGGCTTACGTGGGCAAGGGCGACTATGCCGGTCTTGCCATCGTAGAGGCCATTTCCAGCGACGCGGAGTACTACGCCATCGGCTTTAAGAAGGGGAGCGATCTGACCGCAAAGGTCAACGGAGCCCTCGAGGAGCTTGCCGCTGACGGCACCATCGCCCGTCTGGCTGAGAAGTACGGGGTTTCCAACACCGCCGTGACCGATTTTTCCGATCAGAAGTAATCGGATCAAAAAGGAAAAACAGTAAAAACGGTTGCAAGGCAAGAGGGCTTCTTGCCTTGCAGCTTTGTGCGTATCGGAAGGATTTTGTATGAGCTTTTTAACCATTACGCATGAGCTCCTCGGGGGCTTCGGCATTTCGTGCCTTTTGTTTGCGGGAACGCTATTGATGGCCATCCCCTTGGGGCTTCTCTTCTCCTTTTGCTCTATGAGCCGCTTTCGGGTGGTCCGCTACCCCAGCAAGGTCTTTATTTGGGTGATCCGCGGCATCCCCCTGATGCTTTTTATCTTCCTCATCTACTATCTCCCGGGGCTTCTCGGAACGGGGTCGGAGATGAGCATCTTCGATCAGATCGATCTGGACGCTACCCTGAAGCAGATCCGCGAGACCCGCCAGAGCGTGGAGCTCCTTTGGTACGGTCGCTTTTTGGCCGTTCTGATCGCCTTTGTGATCAACTATGCCTGCTACTTTTCGGAGATTTTCCGCGGCGGCATCGAGAGCATCTCTCAGGGGCAGTACGAGGCGGGGTACGTTTTGGGGATGACCCGCACGCAGATCTTCTTTAAGGTCATTCTCAAGCAGGTGATCAAGCGCATCGTACCGGCCCTTTCCAACGAGATCATTACCCTCGTAAAGGACACGGCTCTCGCCAACGCCATCGCCATCCCCGAGATCATCTTCGTGGCAAAGCGTATGGCAAACTCCAGCGCACTCATTTGGCCCATCTTCTATTCCGCTGCCTTCTATCTGCTCTTCGTGGGGGCCCTTACCCTCATTTTGGGCAGAGTGGAAAAGAAGCTGTCGTACTTTAAGTCTTAAGGGAGGAGCGGATATGGCATATTTTGAAGTCAAAGGCGTATCCAAGCGCTTCGGCAAGACCGAGGTTCTCAAGGGCATCGATTTTTCTATGGAAAAGGGGCAGGTGGTCTCCATCATCGGGTCCTCCGGCTCGGGAAAGACGACCCTGCTTCGGTGTATCAACTTCCTCTGTGACCCCGACGAGGGGGAATACTTTATGGAGGGGGAGTCCTTCTTCCGTGCCGCTGAGCGAAAGAAGCTCTCGGAGGACGCGATTCGCGGAATGAGAAAGAATTTCGGAATGGTGTTTCAGCAGTTCAACCTCTTCCCCCAATATAACGTGAAGGATAATCTCTGCCTGGCTCCGAAGCTTCTGGCCAAGGAGCGGCCCGACTATAAGGAAAAGAAAAAGGAGATTTTGGCCGAGATCGAGGCCCACGCCGACGAGCTGCTCGGTCAGGTGGGGCTGACGGAAAAGGCCGCCAATTACCCCTGCGAGCTTTCCGGCGGTCAGCAGCAGCGAGTGGCCATTGCCCGTGCTCTGATGCTCTCTCCCAAGATCCTCTGCTTCGACGAGCCCACCAGCGCTCTCGACCCCGAGCTGACCGGGGAGGTGCTGAAGGTGCTCAAGGAGCTCGCCGCCAAAAAGATCACCATGATCATCGTCACCCACGAAATGAATTTTGCCCGCGAGATCAGCGACAAGATCATCTTTATGGCCGACGGTGTCATCGCAGAGTCCGGCGACCCCGAACAGCTCTTCTCCCATCCGAAGTCTCCGAGGCTGAAGGCGTTCCTCGCCACCTCCGCCACCTGAATTTGCTTCCTATCATCGTCTTCGCCGTCGCTTTGCGGCGCTTTGTCCCATCCCCCGTCAAATTTTTTTCGAGAAAAAGGCTTGGCGAAAAAAAGCTTTATCGCTTTTCCTCGTGGCAGAAAAAAAGACCCTTTCGTAGGTTGGTCTTAGGGATAATTCCAACCTACAATGAAATAGATTTGCGATGCAAATCTGTGATATTCGTCTTACGACGAGTGATATAGGCTTTGCCTATGATATATTTTCTTCGAAAATATTAAGGAATAAAAATGATCCGTTGCATTTTTGCAACGGATCATTTTTTACCATAATATGCCCAAAGGGCATATATCATATTGCGATAGCAATATTTCACATTTCCCTCGGGAAATATATCACTTTCCCGCAAGGGAAAATATCACCGGCGTTGCGGTAATCCCTTACCGCAACCCCCGTTATTTCGGGTCTTTTTTTGACGTCAGGCCTTGCAGAAAGGCGGTCAGGTGCTCCTTTTCCTTTTTGGAAAAGAGGAAAAGAGGCAGGCTCAGAAGTGCCCCGGGACAAAGAAAGAACAGGGCGAAATCCGGCTCGGTGAAAAGAAGGCTTGCTCCCGTGTAAAGAAGCAGCGCACACCAGAGGCCCCAAGGGATGAAAAAAGTCCACGGGCGCAAGAAGCGGTAGCGCACCCCATCCTTTTCGATCCTGCCGTAAAGGGTCAGGGCCGCAAGGGAGAGAAAGCCGCTTTTTCTGCGGTAGAGGTAGAAGCGATCCCCCTTGCGCCGTCCCGCAATCTCTCCCGAGGTGCCGATGTGAAGGCGACCCGCGTCATGGGGACAGCGTCGGTCGAAGGCGCGGCGAAAGCGCTCTTCGGAAACGGAAAAGGATTTCATATCAGGAAAAATACTTGTCCGAGGCGACCCGATATTGGATGGCCTCCAGAACGTGCCTTTCTTCGATTTTCTCGCTCTCCTCCAGATCGGCCACGGTGCGGGCCAGGCGGAGGATGCGGTCGTACCCGCGGGCGGAGAGCCCGAGGGCGGCAAAGCTCTCCTTCATCATCGCCTCCGCCTCGGGAGTAAGCAGGCAGAGCTTCTTGGTCAGAGCGCCGGAGAGGGAGCCGTTGGCCGTGACGCCGTATTCCCCGTAGCGCTTCCGGGCAATGGCGCGGGCGCGCTCCACCCGATTCCGCACGGCCTCGCTGGACTCCGACGGGGTGCGGTTCCGCAGCTCGTCAAAGGAGAGGGCGGGCACCTCCACCCGCATATCGATGCGGTCCAATAAGGGACCGGAGATCTTGGAAAGGTAGCGCTCCACCGCCACCCTCGAGCAGCTGCAGTGGTGGGTCTCATCCCCGAAGTAGCCGCAGGGGCAGGGGTTCATGGCGCAGACCAGCATAAAGTCCGCGGGGAAGGTCTCCTTCCAGGCGGCACGGGTGATGGTGATGCACCGATCCTCCAAGGGCTGACGGAGCACCTCCAGACTTTTCTTTTCAAACTCGGGCAGCTCGTCCAGAAAGAGCACCCCTCCGTGGGCAAGGCTCAATTCTCCCGGCTTCGGGGTGGTGCCGCCTCCCGCAAGTCCCGCAAAGGACAGGGTGTGGTGGGGTGCGCGAAAGGGCCTTTGAGTCAACAGAGGGACCCCCTTGGGCAGGGTGCCGCTGACGGAGTGGATGGCGGTGGTGCGGAGCATTTCTCCGAAATCGGGACGGGGCAGGATCCCCGGAATGGCCTTGGCCAGCATGCTTTTTCCGCTCCCGGGCGGCCCCACCAAAAGCAGGTTGTGGTTGCCTGCGGCGGCGATCTCGATGGCGCGCTTTGCCACCTCCTGCCCCTTCACGTCCGCAAAGTCCACCGCGGGACGGGAGAGGGACTCGGCCGCCTCGAAGGAGAATACGGTGGGGGAGAGGGGCGCGGTGTCCTTCAGATGGGCCACCAGCTCCGAGACGCTTTTGACCCCGTAGACCTCGAGGCCCTCCACCACGGCGCACTCGTGTGCATTCCCCTCGGGGACGAAAAGGCGCTTCGCTCCCGCCTCCCGTGCCGCAAGGGCAAGGCAAAGCGCCCCGCACCCCGGCCGCAGATCCCCCGCAAGGCCGACCTCCCCGAAGAAGGCAGCATCGGAAAGATTGACGCCCGACAGCGCGGTTTTGGAAAGGAGCGCTACGAGAATGGGCAGATCGAAGGTGCTGCCCTCCTTCCTGCGGTCCGCAGGGGCAAGGTTCACCGTGACGGCACCGCCGGGCAAGGGCAGGGCGGAGTTTTGGGCCGCGGCGCGGATCCGGCTGACGGATTCCTTCACGGCGGCGTCGGGCAGACCGATGATGTGCAGCTCGGGCAGACCCCGTCCGAAAAAGGCCTCCACCTCCACGGAAAAGCCCTCCAATCCCCACAGGGACGCGGAGCGGATCTTGACGATCATAGCGAATTCTCCTTTCGGTGAATGGTTCTGATTTTTATTTTAACATAACGGTGGTGAAAATGGCAGGAAAAATGAAATTTTCCTAAAAAATCTTCGACTTTTTCAAAAAATGTCGGGTTTTTTGCTTTACATTCCTTTCTTTTGGTGATATAATCTCGTTTGGAAAAAAATAAATTCTCTTAAGAAAGGATTTTTTATCATGGTCACAAGAAAGAAAATGTCCATGGATGGTAACACCGCTGCGGCGCACGTTTCCTATGCGTTCACCGAAGTTGCTGCCATCTACCCCATTACCCCCTCCAGCGTAATGGCCGAGCTGACCGACGCTTGGTCCGCTACCGGGCTCAAGAACATCTTCGGTGAAGAGGTGAAGGTTACCGAAATGCAGTCCGAGGCCGGTGCTGCAGGTACCGTTCACGGCTCCCTTGCCGCAGGTGCTCTGACCACCACCTTCACCGCATCTCAGGGTCTTCTTCTGATGATCCCCAATATGGACAAGATCGCCGGTGAGCTTCTCCCCGGTGTGATCCATTGCTCCGCTCGCTGCGTTGCTTCCCACGCCTTGAACATTTTCGGCGATCACAGTGACGTTTATGCTTGCCGTCAGACCGGCTTTGCCATGATGGCAGATACCAATCCTCAGGAGGTTATGGATCTGGGTGCCGTTGCTCACCTTGCTGCCATTAAGGGCAGAGTTCCCTTCCTGAACTTCTTCGACGGCTTCCGTACCTCCCACGAGATCCAGAAG
>JAFVYT010000209.1 GCA_017508505.1 Clostridia bacterium | reverse complement strand
CAAATGATCGACGACGGGTTCGTGCCCGTTCTCGAGATCGAAACCGACGGAGCGGGACAGGTGATGAAAAAATTGGAGCGGTATCAATCCGTTTATCTGACCCCTCCGGATTACAAGACCCTCGAGGCAAGGCTGAGAGGCAGAGGCACCGAGACCGAGGAGGCCATCCAAAATCGTCTCGCCGCGGCCAAGGAGGAGATTCTCCGAAGCCGTCTCTACGCCAACGTCATCATCAACCCCGACGGCAATGCCGAGGAAGCGGCAAGGGCCATCGTGGAGCTTGTGGAAAAGGGGGAAACGTCCCGCGAGGTTCTCGTTTCCGATCGCGAGGGCTTCCTCGCAGAATTTCAAAAGGTAAGCAAAGAATAAAAAGAATAATTTAAAATACATCACATTTTTCAGGAGGAATATTACCATGATTTATCCGTCTATCAGCGAGCTTTCCGACGAGGGAGTCAACCGTTATATGCTGTCCATCGCCACTGCCAAGTGTGCCAGAAGAATCACCGATGAGCAGCTGGAGAAGAGCCAGGCAGGAGAAGGAGCAAAGGACGACAAGTTTGCCGGCTACTCCTCCAAGAAGGGCAACGTCAACGAAAAGCCCGTAAAGGAAGCCATCGGCAAGCTCTACACCAGAGAGTACAAGATCATTCTCCCCGAGGAGAAATAAGACAAGCCAAAATCGGAGGAAGGTATGGGAATCCAAAGGATCGCCAAGGTACGGCTGTTTGCCGTAACGCGGGCCACGGACAGAGAGTTTGATTATCTCTGCCCGCAGGAGCTCCCCGCTTTCCGCGGGTGCGTGGTCAGGGTTCCCTTCGGAAAGGGCAACCGCGAGCGCTACGGCGTGGTCTGCAGTCTGAGGGAGGAGGAGCCGAAAATGGCTCTGAAGTCCGTTTTGGACGTTCTGGACAAGGACATCTCTCTGACTGAAGAAATGATGGCTCTGTGCGAGCATTTAAGAGAGCAGATCTTTTGCACCTTCGGAGAAGCGGCACGGGCCATTCTCCCCTCCCCCGTTTACAAAAAAGAGGCCAAAAAGCTTCGCTTCGTTGCCGCCGCATCGGGCCTTTGTCCCGAGACGGCGCTTGGTGCCTTTCGGGGAAAAAACAAAGATACGTATCAAAAATTCATCGACTGGATCGCGCTGGTCGGGAGTGCTCCCGAAAAGCAGTGCAAGGAGCTCTTCGGAATGGACGGGAGCGCCTTCTCCCTCCTTGCCAAAAAGGGGCTTATTACCCTTTATTACGACGAGGTGGAGCGTGATCCCTTTCTCGGGCTTTCGGGAGAGAGGACCCAAGGCGAGCCCCTCTCCGAGGAGCAGGAAAGGGCCTTCCGGGCTCTGCGGGAAATGTCGGACGAGGGCAAGGCCGTTGCGGCTCTGCTCCACGGGGTCACGGGCAGCGGTAAGACCCGCGTGATGCTCGCCCTGTGCGACCACGTACTTTCCAAGGGAAAAACCGTTTTGTATCTGGTACCCGAAATCGCCCTGACGGGACAAAGCGCAAGGCTTTTGTTCGGCCGCTACGGGGATCAGGTCGCCATCATCCACTCCGCCCTTTCCGAGGGGGAGCGGCGGGACACCTACGCTGCCATCCGAAGCGGACGCAAGCGGATCGTTTTGGGAACCCGAAGCGCCGTGTTTGCCCCTGTGGATTCTCTGGGACTCGTGGTGATGGACGAGGAGCAGGACACCAGCTACAAATCCGACACTCAGCTCAAATACCACGCCCGGGACGTGGCACGGTTTCGCTGCGCCAAAAACAGTGCGATGCTGCTTCTCGCCTCCGCGACCCCCGACGTGGAATCCTATTATAAGGCATCCGTCGGGATCTACCGTCTCGTTTCCCTGACTGAGCGATACGGCACCGCCACCCTGCCCGAGGTTCGCATCGTGGATCTCAGGCCCGATTTGAGAAGAGAGCCCGGAGCTCTGATCGGGCGGTTTCTGTCCGAGGAAATCCGCCAAAATCTGGAGAAGGGAGAGCAGACCATCCTTCTGATGAACCGAAGGGGCTACCGCCGCTTCGTTTCCTGTATGGACTGCGCAAGCGTGATCCGCTGCCCTCATTGCAGTGTATCCATGACCCTGCACAACACTTCGTCAAAGCGTCTGTCCTGCCATTATTGCGGATGGGCGATTCCCTTGCCCGAGACCTGCCCCGAATGCGGCTCGAGCCATCTCGTTCCCCACGGCTACGGGATCCAGCAGCTTGAGGAAGAATTACAGCAAAGGTTTCCCGAGGCAAGGCTGATCCGTATGGATTCTGACACCATGAATGCCAAGGGCTCTCACGAGGCCCTGCTGGAATCCTTTCGCAAAAAGGAGGCGGACATTCTCATCGGCACCCAAATGGTGGCCAAGGGGCACAATTTTCCCGAGGTGACGCTGGTGGGAATCGTAATGGCAGACTCTTCTCTTTATTTGAGCGACTTTCGCGCGGCAGAGCACAGCTTCTCCCTTTTGACTCAGGTTATCGGGAGGGCAGGCAGAGCCGAAAAGAAGGGACGTGCCGTGATCCAGACCCTCAACCCCGCACACAATGTCTTTTCCCTTGCCTCCGAGCAGAATTACCCCGCCTTTTACGAGGGGGAGATCGCCCTGAGACGCGCCTTTCAGTTTCCTCCCTTTTGCCAATTGGCGGTATTGACCCTCTCCCACGAGAAGGAGAGCGAGGTTCTGAGAAAATCCGCAGAGGCCGCAAGGCTTCTGGAGGAGAATTTGAAGGGAGAATTTTCCGACGTCGCTTTCATCGTTTACGGTCCCTTTGAGGCACCCGTTTATCGGGTGAAGAACGTATACCGTAAGCGATTCATCATCAAATATAAAAATAACGCCCGCAGCCGCGCGCTGTTCAATCGCATTTTGCTGCAGCTGACCGACTCCGACAAGAGCGGAGTGGGGATCGCACTGGACATCGGGCCGGGACTGATTTAAAGGAGACACGATGGCAATTTTAAATATCGTGAAGGACGGAGACGAGATCCTCCGTAAAAGAAGCCGCGAGATCGACGTGATCGATCAGAGGCTTTTGACCCTCATCGAGGATATGAAGGAAACCATGGACAAGGCCGGAGGAGTCGGACTTGCCGCCGTGCAGGTGGGAAAGCTGAAGCGCCTTCTGGTCATCAACACCGGGGAGGAGGAGGTCACCCTCATCAACCCCAAGCTCCTTTCCTTCTCGGGAGAAAAGGAGGAGCTGGAGGGCTGTCTTTCCTGTCCCGGAAAATGGGGGTATCGCAAGAGACCGACGAAGGTCAGGGTAGAGACTCTGACCGTGGACGGAAAGACCAAGCGCATTTCAGCAGAGGGGCTGCTTGCCAAGGCCATTTGTCACGAAATGGATCATTTGGACGGAAAGCTCTTCTACGATGAGGATTGCCGAATTTTGACCCCGGAAGAAATGAAGGAACACGGACTATGAACAAAAGGCTCGTATTTATGGGAACAGGCCCCTTTGCCCTGACGGCTTTGGAGGCTCTGTACGGTGCGCTGCAGGAGGGAGACTGTCTTTCGGTCTACACCAAGGAGCCGAAGCGCGCGGGACGCGGAATGAACCGGACCCAAGGGTGCGTCGCGCTCTTTGCTTTGGAGAAGGGTCTGCCCCTCTACCAGCCCCACAGTCTGCGGGACGAAGAGGCAAAGGAGGTCTTCCTTTCTCTCGGAGCGCAGCTCGTGGTGGTCGCCTCCTACGGGCTGATCCTGCCTCCGTACGTTCTCCACACTCCCGAATACGGGTGCGTGAACATTCACGCCTCCCTGCTCCCAAAATATCGGGGGGCGGCTCCCATCAACCGTGCCATTATGGACGGAGAGGAGAAAACGGGCGTCACCATCATGCAGATGGACGAGGGCCTCGACACGGGAGATATGCTGGCCAAGAGGGAGACGTCCATTGAAGCGGGAGAATGTGCCGGGGAGCTATTCGAGCGACTTGCGAAAATGGGCAGCGAGATGCTCCTGGAGATCCTGCCGTCAATTTATGAAAAAAAGCTTTCTCCCGAAAAGCAGGATGAGAGCCTTTCCACCTATGCGGCCAAGATCGCCCGCGAGGATCAGGAGATCGACTTTTCCCTTCCCTCACAAAGGGTGCTGGATCGCATCCGCGGGCTTTGCCCCGTTCCCTCGGCTCTTTGCCGTACGGAAGACGGAAAGCTCTTAAAGATTCATTCCGCTCGGAGTGCCGAGGGTGACTTTGATGCAGATCCCGGCAGGATCGTAGCGGTCAAGCCTCGTGTATTGGTCAAAACGGGCGACGGCGTCATCGAGCTGGATCAGGTACAGCCCGAAGGAAAGGGCAGGATGAAGGCGACGGACGCCGCAAACGGAAGAAAGCTTAATTTGGGAGAAAGACTCCTATGAACAAGGGCAGACTGCTTGCCTTTCGCTCGCTTCAAAGGAGCGCGGAGGCGGGGGCCTACGCCAATCTGGAGCTGGACGCCACCCTGCGGGACGCTTCCCTCTCCCCTGAGGATCGGGCTCTCTACGGACAGCTCTATCTCGGGGTGGTGGAAAAGAAGATCACCCTGGACTATCTGATCTCCCGCGTATCGAGCGAGCCGCTTCACACCATGGACAAAAGGGCTCTTTGCCTTTTGGAGATGGGCGCGTATCAAATTCTGTATCTGGATCGGATCCCCGACCACGCCGCCATTTTTGAGGCGGGAGAAATCGCCAAGCGACATTGCCGCAGTCGCACGGGGCTGATCAACGCCGTTTTGCGGCGGATCTCGGCCGAAAAGGAGACCCTGCCCGAGCTGCTGAAAATCCCCGGAAAGAAGGGCCTTGCCCTGCGGTACGGCTATCCCCGTTACCTTGTGGGCATATGGCAGGAGGCCTACGGAAGAGAGCGGTGCGAGAGGATCCTTGAGGCGCAGAATCACAAGGCTGCTCTGACCCTCAGAGTCAACACCCTGAAGATCGGCCTTTCGGACTATTGCAAAAGGCTCGAGGAGGAGGGCATCCCCCATCACGTCAACCCCCTTTGCCGAAACGGAGTGACGGTGGAAAGGGGAGGAAATCCCACGGGACTGCCCGGATTTTCCGAGGGCTTGTTCTTCGTGCAGGATGCCGCCGCGGCACACGCGGTAGATCGGCTCGAGGCAAGCGTCGGAGATCGGGTGCTCGACCTTTGCGCCGCACCGGGAGGAAAAAGCTTCGGAGCGGCGATGGATATGAACGGGCAGGGAGAGATCGTCTCCACCGAGCTCCACCCCGGCAGGCTTCGTCTGATCAGGGAGGGAGCCGAGCGTCTGGGTCTTGCCTGCATCCGATGTCGCACGGGGGACTCCTCGGTGCCTCTTTCCGAGGACCGCGAGGCCTTTGACCGTGTGATCTGCGACGTTCCCTGCTCCGGCTGGGGCGTCATTGCCAAAAAGCCCGACATCCGCCATAAGGCCAAGGAGGAGTCCGAGGGACTTCCCGCGCTGCAGTACGCCATTCTGGAGGCGGGCGCGGCGGCGCTCAAGCGAGGCGGAAGACTGGTTTATTCCACCTGCACCCTGAACCCCAAGGAAAACGAAGAGGTGACCGACCGCTTCCTTTCCCTGCATCCCGAGTTTGTCCGCCACGGAGAAAAGGAAACCGTTTTTCCCGTGGGAGGAGAAAACGACGGATTTTTCTGTGACTGTTTGGAGAAATTATGATGAAACCACCCTATGACCTACGTTCCCTTTTTCCCGAGGAAATCGCCGAGATTCTGAAGGAAAACGGAATCGAGGCCTACAGAGCGGGCCAGATCGTGACGTGGCTCGGAAAGGGTGCGCGCTCCTTCGAGGAGATGACGAACCTTTCTCTCGCCCATCGCAAGCGTCTTGCCGAGCTGTTTTACATCGACAACATGAAGGAAACGGAGTGTCTGACCTCCAAAATCGACGACACCTCCAAGTTTCTTTTCACCCTGCCGGACGGAGAATACGTGGAGAGCGTTTTGCTTTCCTACAAGCACGGCTACAGCGTGTGTCTTTCCACCCAGGTGGGCTGTAAGATGGGATGCCGCTTTTGCGCCTCCACCAAGGCGGGCTTCGGGCGGAATCTTTCCGCAGGTGAGATCCTGCTTCAGATGGTGGAGATCACCGAGGAGAAAAGAAAAACGGACCCCGAATTCCGTATCGGGCACGTGGTGCTCATGGGAATCGGCGAGCCCCTTGACAATTACGACAACGTCATCCGCTTTTTAAAGCTTTGCAACCGCAAGGAGCTGTTTGGGATCGGCTATCGAAACATTTCCCTCTCTACCTGCGGCCTGATTCCTCAGATCGAAAGGCTGATGGAGGAGAATCTGCCCATCACCCTTTCCATTTCCCTGCACGCGTCCAATTCCCGTCTTCGCTCGGAGCTGATGCCCGTCAACCTCCGCTACCCTCTCCCCGAGGTGATGCGGATCTGTCGACGCTACACCGAGAAAACGGGGCGGCGGATCTCCTTTGAGTACGCGCTCATCTCCGGAGTCAACGACACCCCTGAGAGAGCAAGAGAGCTCATCGGACTGCTTTCGGGATGGCTGAACCACCTGAATCTGATCCCCGTCAACCCCACGAAGGAAACCGACTTTTTACCCGGTGACCGAAAGTCCATGGAGGCCTTTGCCCGCCGCTTGCAAAAGGGCGGCGTCAACGCCACCATTCGAAGGACCCTCGGCGCCGACATTCAAGCGGCCTGCGGTCAGCTCCGCAGGCAAAAGCAGCTTTCATAAGGAGAGGCCTATGGAATTTTACGGGGCAAGCGATCAGGGTGTCCGCCGCAGCAGCAATCAGGATGCCTATGAGATCAAAATTGCCGGAAATCTTCTGATTGCCACCGTCTGTGACGGAATGGGCGGAGCGGCGGGAGGCCACGTTGCCAGCGCCATCGGCGTTCAGAGCTATACGAAAAAGCTTGCCAAATACATCAACTCCGCACTCAGCTTCGTCTTTCTCGGGGACATTCCCGAGTTCGGAGCCCCTTGCGACTCCTTTCCCGAGCTTCGCCTGAGAGATTTCATTGCAAAGAGCGTTGATCTGGCGAACGCAGAGGTGTTCGGAGCGGCGGAGCTGGATCCCGCCCTGAACGGAATGGGAACCACCTTGACCTCCTGCGTGGTCACCCCCTCGGGGCTCGTGACCGCCAACATCGGAGACAGTCGCATCTATTACGTCTTTGACGGCACCATCCGTCAACTGACCCGAGATCATTCTCTGGTGCAGAGCCTCCTCGACGAGGGAAAGATCACGGAGCGGGAGGCACAGAATCATCCCAACCGCAACATCATTCTCCGTGCCCTCGGGGTAGACGAAAAGGTGGAAGCAGACGTTTTGGAATTTCCCT
>JAFVYT010000208.1 GCA_017508505.1 Clostridia bacterium | reverse complement strand
GTTTTTATTCCTCAACATGCCCTTCGGGCATATATCACATTGCGTTAGCAATATATCACATTTCCCTCGGGAAATATATCACTTTCCCGCAAGGGAAAATATCACCGGCGTTGCGATAATCCCTTATCGCAACTGCCTTTCCGGGGTTGCCGTTTTTCTTATTCCAGCTCCAGCGCCTTCGGCACCAGAGCCCTTGCGTATTCGTAATCCTTTTCCAAAACGTAAGCAATCTCGTTGTATAGGAGGTTCTCCGCGTCCCTTAAAAAGTAGTCGTCGGTGGTGTGAATGCGCTTGCCCTCCCCGAGGATTTCCCTTTTGCGGAGATAAATGTTCTTGATCAAATACAGCGCATCCCGTCGGTCTCCCGAGCCAAGCGCCCGCTTGGACTCCTCACTGCGGCGACGAAAATCCCGTGTCCACTCTGCCTTTCTTTCCCGCACGTCCGAGAGTGCCTCGCGGATCTGCTCAGGGGTCAGAGGCGGGAGCATCCGCCCCACAAGATCTGCATTCTCGCAGGGGACGTACAAAAGAGCGCCCGCCTTAAAAAGGGGCATCAATATATAGTACTCCTGCTCCGCGCCGGTAAGCTTCAAGGGTGTGATGTCCTCAATTCTGCATATCCCCGTTTGCCCATAACGGACAACCGTCCCTTTTTCGAACATAAAATCTCCTATTCTCACAGTGAAAAAGCCCGATGCTTTCTTCAACAGCTCCATTATACCATATTTTTTTCGAAATGGAGAGAGAAAATTTGGATTTTTTTGTCGCTTTTTTGTTGCTTTTTGCTAGTATTTCTCCCCTTTTCCCAACAAAAACGGAGAAAAAATTCGCAAAAGCCCCTGCATCAGAAAAAGCAGAAGTGCCGACACGACGGCAAAAGACAGGATCAAAAGTACAAGGACAAGGTCGGATACCCCCTCCCTTTTCTCCTCCACCGAAAGAGATACGGCCGTCTCTTCCTCCTTCTCCCTTTTTTCCTCCGGGTCCTCCGTCTGTACAGACGCTCCCCTCTGAGCGATGCGGTGAGGGGAAACAAGGGGCTCAGAGACTGCAAAGGATAAAATACTCCCCTTTCCCGGGTCGGGACAAGGCTCAGCGGGCATCTCCCCGTAAACGGGAATGCGAAAAAGAAGGGTCTCCGACGAGGCTTGGGAAAGGAGTGCGGCGAGCCTTTCTCCTTCTGCCTTGGCTGCCGCTGCGTTTTGCATATACTGCCCCCAAAAATTGCGGCTGTCTCCCGTCGGGGTACGGGAGCGCACGTCCACGTTCCATTTTTGGAGGTAGACCGTCTCCTGATGGCACGAGAGGTACTCCTCCGCAAGCTTTTTTGCTCCCCCAAGAAGTCCCTTCTCGGGGGTATCCCAGCCGGAGAGGCGGGCGTGGAGGGCGCCCTTTTGATACACCGAAAAGCTCCCCTCTCCCGAGGCGCCCACGTGAAGCGGGTTGCAGTAGCCGTCAAGGGACAAGAGCGCAGCCTTGTCCGCCCTTTCGGGCGGCGCGATCCAACGCTCCCCCTCCCACTCCTGCCCCGACTCGTACCAATTCAAAAGGCAGGTGCCCACCGTGCCGTATAAGAGGGCGTTGCCCTCAGCCCCCTGCTCCTGATAGAGCCTTGCGGCAAGAAAAAGGGGATCCACCCCCGCCGCCTCTCCCGCCTCCCGAAGGTCCTCCGGGGAAAGAACGCTCCCCCACCTTGCCCCCGCAAGACAGCGCGCCAGCTCCTCCTCGCTCCGGGATGCGGTGGGCAGGCAGACGAGAAACTGAAAAATCCCCTCCTCGGTCAAAAAATTCCGAGGGTCAAGAAAATACGCCACCGTCTCCCTCGACGCGGGATAATATCCGCCGTCCGTGAGCATCCCGCCCGCTCTGCGATACGAGGCATACGCCTCCCCCGACGGCACGAGGCTTCGCTCCTCCTCGCTCTCCTTCTCCACCACCTGCAAAAAGCGATAGTCCTCCCCCTCGGCTTCGGCAAGATCCGAGACGAAAAGCGGCTCAAAGCGCCAGGCGGGGTGTGCAAGCTGCAAGGCGCAGAGGCCCTCCCGATAGGACGGAGGAAATCCCGCCTCCTCCAAAAGGCAGCAGACCTCGCACCGAGGGGCGGGGCTCGGCACGGGCACCCCCAAAAGCACAATACAAATAATACCGATGAGAATCCGTTTCATTCTTCCCTCTCCTTTCTTCTCCATCATACAAGCCCCTTTTTGACGAAAAATGCAAATGCGGGAGGGCGGTGCAATTTTTTCTCTTTTTCGGCCATAATAGAAAAGGAAGAATTGTTAATTTTTTGTAATGCCCTTGACAATCCGCTCCTTTCGTGGTAGAGTATAGCAAAGAGATTAGCACTCTCGCCTTTCGAGTGCTAAATCGAGGTGGTGAGAACGAAATGGATTTGACCAATCGACAGCAAGAGATCCTGAAGGAGGTCATCGACACCTTCATCGCTACGGCAGAGCCCGTAGGCTCCAAGGCAATCATGGCAAAGCTTCGCAAGCCTCCCTCCTCGGCCACCATCCGCAACGAAATGAACACCCTGGAAAAGCTCGGACTTCTGGAGCAGCCCCACACCTCCGCAGGACGCGTTCCCACCGGGCGCGGCTACCGCGTTTACGTGGATTCCCTGATGGAGGACTACACCCTCTCCTTTGAGGAAACGCTCCTTCTGAATTCCCTCCTTTCCGAAAAGAATAAGGATCCCGACCGCATCCTTTCGGATATGGCAAGCCTTCTGGCTCGGATGACGGGCTACACAGTAGCCGCCTTTATTCGGGAGCGTCTCGGAACCATCGAGCGCTTTGAAGGCGTTTACGTCAACAAAGGGAGCTTTCTTTTGGTGATGGTCACCTCCTCGGGCAAGGCAGTCACAAAGCAATTCCAACCGGATCTTCCCCTCTCCGCCGAGGGTGTCCGCTTCATCATCAAGACCCTCAACGAGCACCTTGCCAAAAAGGAGTTGGGCGGCATCACTCTGGAGCGGATCATCGCCATGGAGTCGGATCTGGGAAAATATCGCGGGCTGATCGCTCCCCTGATTCAAATCATTTACGACGTCATGGCCGAAATGGGAAAAGAGACCGTGATGGTGAAGGGCATTGCAAACCTTCTCTCCTTTCCCGAATTCCAGTCCGACGGCAAGTGTGCCGCGCTGGTGAAGGATTTGGAGGATGAGAGCGCCCTGACCGCGCGTCTTCAGCACGACGTGTCCGCGGGCATCCGCGTCCATATCGCCTCGGGAGGAGATGGACTCAAGGACACCAGCAGCGTGACCTGCCCCTTCCGCTTTCGCAGAAATCTGGAGGGTGCCGTGTGCGTCATCGGTCCGAAGCGTATGGACTACGGAAAGGCTATGGCAAGGGTAGAATATCTGGCAAAGCAAATTCACGCGGTACACGGCTTCGAGCCGAACCTGCCGCTGATCGAAACGTGAGGAACAAATGGCAAAGAAAAAAGAAGAAGCAAAGGAAACGAAGGAAACCAAAGAGGAAGAGATCCTCTCCGAGGAGGCTTCTCGCGAGGAGGCCGTGGCCGCCGAGAGCCTGAAGCGGGAATTGGAGGAGGTCAAGGCAAAGCTTCTTGAGACCGAGGACCGCTATCTTCGCACGCTGGCGGAATACGACAACTTCAAGAAGCGTACCGTAAGAGAGAAGGAGGAGATCTACTTTTCCGCCAAGGCCGACGTCATCAAGCGCCTGCTTCCCGTATTTGACAATCTGGATCGGGCACAGCTCGCCGCAGACGGAGAGGACTACCGCAAGGGTGTGGAAATGATCATCGGGCAGTTTTCCGAGATCCTCGGCACCATGGACATCGCACAGGTAGGAAAAGAGGGCGAGGCGTTTGATCCCGTATTCCACGAGGCGGTATTCCGCGAAGAAAAAGAAGACACCCCCGAGAACACCATCACCGAGGTCCTGCAAAAGGGCTGGGCCATGGGAGATAAGGTGATCCGACACGCGGTCGTGAAGGTAAGCGTCTGACCGCACCACATTTCATAACACCCATAAGGAGGAAATAATCATGGGAAAAATCATTGGTATCGACTTGGGAACCACCAACTCTTGCGTAGCCGT
>JAFVYT010000017.1 GCA_017508505.1 Clostridia bacterium | reverse complement strand
ATCACCATATCGTTGGGAAGCTTTACTTTGCTTGTGGCATTCGGAAGGGTTTCAATTACGACACCCTGGAACTCCATTACATCGTCTTTTGCCAAAATATTCACTCCTTTGATCTTGGCAGATTGATTACAGTTCGGTTAAAATTTTTGCCCCGT
Source organism: Clostridia bacterium (assembly GCA_017508505.1). The sequence continues at coordinate 1,443 of JAFVYT010000017.1, read as the reverse complement.
CACCCGTTACGGCAACGGTATTTTCATAATGGGCGGACAGGGAGCCGTCACAGGTGACGACCGTCCATCCGTCGGAAAGCTGGCGGACCTCCTTCTTGCCGAGGTTGACCATGGGTTCGATGGCCAACGTCATCCCGGCGTAAAGGCGGGGTCCTCTTCCCGCTACCCCGAAATTGGGTACATCGGGCGCCTCGTGAAGGTTTTCTCCCACGCCGTGACCGATATATTCTCTGACAACGGAAAAGCCGGCGGCCTCCGCTGTCTCCTGAACAGCCGCAGATATATCGCCAATCCGATTCTGAGGAACCACCCTTTCGAGCCCAGCATAAAAGCTCTGTCGGGTCACCTCAATGAGCCGTTCGGCTTCTTGGGAGATCTTGCCACAGGGGAAGGTTCTCGCACAGTCGCCGTGAAAGCCCTTCAAAAAGGCTCCTACGTCGATGGAAACGATGTCCCCCTCCTTGAGCACTCGGTGTCCGGGTATTCCGTGGATCACCACATCATTGACGCTGATACAGGAGCTTTTGGGGAATCCGGCATACCCGAGAAAGGAGGGCTTTCCTCCGTATCGCTCGATGTGCTTTCGGATTCTTTGGTCGATCTCACCGGTTTCCACTCCCGGAGCAATGAGGCTTGCCCCTTCCATCAGAGCTTCAATGGTGAGCTTGCAGCTGTCCTGCATCGCTGCAAGTTGCATCGCATTTTTTAGCTTGATCATTTTTTCAAGCCGTTCAGGATCTCATTCGAGATCGCATCCAGCTCGCCCCGTCCGTTGACGGAGAGGATCTTGTCACCGTAGTAACGAATGAGAGGCTCGGTCTGCTCGTGATAGACCTCCAAGCGACGGAGAACCGTTTCGGGCTTATCGTCCTCGCGAATGGAAAGACCTGCGCCGCAACGGTCACAGATGCCCTCCTTTTCGGGCTTCGAATATACGGTGTGGTAGGTGGCACCGCAGGAGGGGCAGAATCTTCTTCCGCCCATACGGCGCACGATGCTTTCATCGTCGACCTCGATGTCCACGACACGGTCGATGGAAATGTTGACCGAGTCGAGGAATTCTGCCTGCTCGATCGTACGAGGATAGCCATCCAGGATGAAGCCGTTTTGGCAATCGTCCTTTTCCAAACGTTCCTTCAAAAGAGCGTTAATCAAATCGTCCGGAACGAGGGCTCCCCGATCCGTGTAGGATTTGAATTCAAGTCCGAGAGGAGTTCCGAGGCGGATGGCCTCTCTGATGATGTCGCCGGTTGAAATCGCCGGGATCGCAAGGGCGGCGCTGATTCGCGCTGCCTGCGTTCCTTTCCCGGCACCGGGAGCTCCGAGAAAAATCAATTTCATTGCTGATTATCCAAGAAATCCTTTGTAATGTCTCATGGTGATCTGAGATTCCAGATCGCGGATGGTTTCCAGTACGACACCGACTACGATCAGCATAGAGGT
>JAFVYT010000207.1 GCA_017508505.1 Clostridia bacterium | reverse complement strand
TGCCTTTGCATCCTCCACGGGATCGGTTCCGAGGAATTCCTTGAAGGTAAAGGGGACGTAATAATCCTCGTACATATCCTTAAAGGTTCGCTTGGTGTCGACACCGGTCTTTACGAGAAACTTGTCGCCGTTGGACTGCTCCCGCTCCTTCCAGCTTTGGGACTGGTCGATTTGGTAGATGTAGCTTTCCGTGCCGTTGATGGTGCCGTCGGCATTCGTACCACGTGGGCCTTGGAGGAGCACATAATGATGTGTCCCGCGGAGGTGTAGTACACCAGACCGTCCGCAGGCTGAAGCTGTGCGTAGGATTCGTACATCGTCTCTCTGCCATTGTTTTTGCAAACCAGAACCGTGTTCGAAAAGCTGTCGAACTTGGCCAGGTCGTCCTTATAGGTGTAAGGGCCGACTCGCACGAAGCCGTTGGCAACCACGGCGTCGTAGGTCCAGCGGTATTTTGCGGAATTGATGACTCTGCCCCAGCCCCAGTAAGCGCCAATGGAGCACTGGTTGCCGAAGAGATAGCGGTCTTCCCCGGCAGACTGGATCATAAGGATGCCCGTTTCCGGGTCGTAATAGTCCATCACGCGGTAAACGGAGCCGCTTCCCAGACCCACGTAAGGCAGACCTCCGTAAACGGAGCCCTTATCGATGGAGTCCTTCGAGCCCTTTTCATTCTTCTGGAACTTATAGGTGCTGCTGGGGGTCCAGGCAAAGGTCTTGGTAAAACGGAAGAAATCCACGCAAAGCTGGCGCAATTCGTCCGTGGACATATTGGAGTTGGCGATGGGGAAGGAGTTGATCTTTTCCCAGCTCAATTTATCGTGAACCTCGGGATAGTTGTAGTTCTCGTCGATCTTCTCCGTCTCCTTCTTGACCTCTTCGGTCTCGGCGGGCTTTTCGGGGGTTACCACGGGGGTGGTTTCGCCGGCCTCGGTATCGGTTACGGTAGCGGTAGCCTCCTCGTAGGCGGGCGGATTGATCTCGCTTGCACAGGAGGCAAGAGGGATCAGGGTAAAAAGAGCGAGAAGCAGGGCTAAAATGCGTTTCATTCAAGCATCCTCCTTTCGATTGCGGATTAGGGAATCAGCTTGCCTTGGTAAACCGTGGGCTTCTCACCGGTGGAAAGCTGCAGGGAGATCTCCACGGTGTGCTTTCCGTCGGTGTAAGGTGCAAGGGCGCCCTCCATCACCGTGTTTTCCAGATCCATCTCCAAAAGAGAGGCTCTCAAGGCACGGTTGACAAAGCGGTTTACCTCTTCGCCGGTCTCGGCATTTTTGATGACCACGAAGGTGTCGGAAATGGAGTAGTTGGCGTTTACCTTAGCCGCCTTCAGCTCTGCAACGCTAACCTCGGAGGAGGTGAGGGTGCAGGAGGCTGTGGATTTTTCTACGGGATCGGTTCCGAGAAATTCGGCAAAGGTGAAGGGCAGATAAGAGGAGGAGTACAGCTTCTGGAAGCTTACCTCAACGGAGCGACCGCCCTGAAATTCCTTCAGGCTTCCGTCGGATTGGCTGCCGGTACGCCAGCTGGAGGTCTGATCGTGATATTTGAGAGTGCTCCTGTTTCCGTCGATCTTTCCGTTTGCATCGTAGACGACGTTGGGGGCAGAGGCAACCATTCTCACGTGTCCTGCGGTGCCATAACAAACCAAACCGTCCGCGGGCTGGAGCTTGGCATAGGACTCGTACATTACGTCGTGACCGTTTGCCTGACAGATCGTTTTGGTGGGATTGTTATCCTTGGGCAGGTAGGAGGGGAGCTCGGGATCGTAGGTATAAGGGCCAACGGGGATAAAGCCGTTTTTGAGCACCATAGATTGGGTCCAGGTGTAATGGGCGGAATTGATGACTCTGCCCCATCCCCACCAGGCGCCTACGGAGCACTGGTTCCCCAGGTGCTTGGGCTGCTTCTCATAATCGGAAACGTTCATAATGCCCGTCTCGGTGTCATAGGTCTCAAGCCAACGGTAAAGGTTGCCCGTGCCGACGGTGACGTAGGGGATGCCACCGTAAACGCTGCCCGTGGTCAAACGAACCTTTCTGTCGCTGCTTTCGATGACGTAGGTGTAATTGGCATCGGGCGTCCAGGAGAAGGAAAGCTGGAGCTTAAAGTAGTCCAGACAGATTTGACGCAACTCATCGATGGACATATTGGAATTGGCAATGGGGATCTCCGCGAGCCTTTCGGGAGTCAAGGGCTCCGTCACGTTGGGATAGCGGATCTCGGGCTTTGTTTCCTTGGTGGCGGGGGTGGCTGCGGGCTTCTGTTCCGCCTCCGAGGTCTCTGTTGTGGCCAAGGGCTCCTCCGCGGGAGGGGCCTTCAGCTCGGTGCTGCAGCCCGCCGCACTCAAAAGCATCAAAACCGCGATGAGAAGGGAAAGGGTGCGTTTCATAGTCGTTTCTCCTTTTTAATTGAGTCTGAATTGATTCTTAATTGATTCCGCTGATCTTTTTTTGGAAGATCACGGGCTTTTCACCGTTATAAAGCTGCAGAGCAACCGTAAAGACTGCTTTTTTGCCCTTTGCTGCCGAAAGGAAGTCCTTCTCGGGGAAGCTCTCGGTCCCCATCTCCTTGATGATAAAGTCGTCGTTTTGAACCTTGTGCGTACAAAGAATGCCGTCTTCATCGGAAAGGGTGTAAATGAGATCGGAGATTGGCTTGTTGGAGACAGCCTTCGCCCCCATGGGAAGGAGCGGAGAGGCACTGTCACCGCCGATCAGAGCGCTTTCGGCTTCCTGAACCTCGGCCTTTCCATGAAACTCCGCAAAGGTGAAGGGGATATATCCGCTTTCAAAAAGCGTCTTGAAGCTGTAATTTACGTCCACGCCTCCTTGGAAGCGAATGGGAGGCTCAAGCTCCGGCGGTTTCTTTTTATAGGTCTGGTCCAAAGCACAAACAAAGCTTTCCTCCGGCAGGATTTTGCCGTTCTCGTCCCGTACTACCACGGGTACGTCGGAAACCATTCTGACGTGGGTCTTGTTGACGATGCCGTCTGCAGGCAAAAGGAGTGCATAGGACTCGTACATCGTCTCCTCTCCGTTCTCCTTGGTGATCTCGGCGGGGGTATATTCGGGGATACTCGGATCCCAAACCTTGTCGATCTCAGGCTTGACGAATTGCTCCAGATCCTTCGGATAGGTGTAGGGGCCTATGGGCAAATATCCGCTCTTTTGCGTCATATGTCTGGTATAGCCGAAGCGTGTTACCGAGGAGATCGCTCTTGCCCAGGCGATGCTTGCGGCGCCGGAGCAGGCATTGCCGAAGATCCTTGCGGTGGGAGCGGCAAGGTCCATTGGCAGAATATTCGTTTCTTCATCGTAGAACTCGGCGGTGCGGTAAAGGTTTCCGGACCCCTTGGTTACATAGGGAAAGCCGCCGTATCGCGTGCCCTTTTTGATGTCAACGTGGATGTTTCCTCTCTCGATCACGTAGGACCAGTCACGGTCGGGGGTCCATAGAAAGGTCAATTGCAGTCGCATCGTGTCTACGCAGATTCTTCTCAAATCATCGGGCTTCATCCCTTTTTTTGCGATAGGGATTTTTTTTAATTCCCTCAGTAGATTTTTAGCCTCTCCCGTCTGCGAATTCGTTTTTTCAGCCATAAATACAATTCCTTTCTGACGATTCCTTATTTATTCTACACGAAAATAAAACGTTTGTAAATGCTTTGCGAAAGAAATGTGAAAGAAAAAGGAAGGATTCTTGAATCCTTCCTCGTTTTTTCTATATCTTCCCCTCGTAAAGGGTCAAAAGCTCTCCGTTTAAGAGGCGACAGGTCACGAGCACCGTCTTGGCGTCCCGCTCCCTTGCGGCCCTTCGCCCTTTTTCGTAAAGCGGCGAAAGATCCATTTTTCTTACAATAAAGTCACTGCTTCTCAGAGCCTCGTAAAAGATCTCCTCACCCTTTTCGTCAAACAAGGTAAGGTATGCGTCGGAGATGGGGTAATTGGAGTGGATCTGAAGGGACTCCTCGCCCTTGCCCCAAAGCCCGTCGGGCAGGTTTTTCTCAACGCAGGCGCGCTCCGCTCTTTTTTCCCCGATCAATTCCGCGAAGGTAAAGGGAATGTAACCGTCCTTGAAGAGGGAGTAGAAGCTGATGGGAACGTCCACGCTCCCTTGGATCCGTATGGTGCTTCCATCCGGGAGCTGCTTTACCTTTTGGGTCATAACCTGATCCAGAAAGTATACGAAGCTCTCTCCGGGGACGACGTTCCCGTCGGGATCGTAGACCACCTCGGCCTCTCTTGCCACCATTCTCACGTGGGCGCGGCTCAAAAGCCCGTCTCCCGCCCGCAGGGCGGCGTAGGAATGGTACATCGTTCGGGCTCCGTTCTCCTGACACACGGTGCGGGGGGTGTAGTCCCGCTCCCGCTTGGATTCCTTTGTGCTTTTGACAAAGCACTCCGTTTCCTTATCGTAGGTGTACGGGCCCACGGGCAGATAGCCGTTGTATCGTGTCATCTCGGCGGTGCCGCCGAAGCGCTTTACCGAGCTGATGGCCCTTGCCCAGGCACAGCACGCCGCACCGGAGCAGGTGTTCCCGAACCATTCGGGATTTTCACGGAAAGAGGAAAGATCGATTGATCTTTCCTCCTCGTTGTAAAACTCAGCTACTCGGTAAAGATTGCCGTTTCCCCCTGTGATGTAAGGGAGTCCTCCGTAAAGGGTGCTCTTCGAGATGAGGGTGACCCGACCCGGCTTTCCGTGAGAGAACGCGTAGTCCTCCTTCGTCTGCCAGGGAAAGGTCAGCTGCAGCCGCATATAGTCGGTGCAGATCCTCCGCAGCATTTCGGGAGACATTTGGTCGTTTGCGATGGGAATTTCGTCCAGAGCCCTTGTGAAGGACTCGGGGATGACAATTTCTTTCCCCATAATCGGGATCAGTTGTAGGTGATGTTGCCGGTGTAAGCGGTAATGAGCTCACCGTTGTAAAGCTGTACGGTAACCTCCAGAATGCCGCCGTCCTTGGCGTAGTTGTATACCATGGTATCGGGGAAGGCTTCGTCGATCTTCTCGGAAAGCTTTACTTCATAGGTGAAGAAGTTCTTGCAGCGGATGGCGCGTGCGGGGAGGAGCACCTTTCCGCTCTCGTCCTTGATGGAAAAGTAGATGTCGGAGATGTTGTAGTTGGACTTTACGGTAGCGGCCTTCAGATCAGCATGCTTGATGGAGCTTGCGGTGATGCCGATGTCAACGTATGCCTTTTCCACCTTGGAGGGATCCAGGAACTCCTCAAAGGTGAAGGGGAGGTAGTTGCCCTTGTAAAGGCTTGCGAAGGAGCACTTTACGTCGATACCGCCCTGAGTAAAGTAGACGGTTCCGTCGGACTGGGTCTTTTTGTAGGTTTCGGAGGTGTTGTAGCAGATTTGGTCCAGATAGGTGATGTAGCTTTCCTCACCGTTGATGGTGCCGTCTGCATTGTAAACCACTACGGGCTCGGCAAGGGAATTCATACGGACGTGGCCGGTGTTGACGATGCCATCGCCCAGCTTCAGTGCGGCGTAGGACTGATACATGATCTGCTCGCCGTTTTCCTTGATGACGGCCTTGGCGTCGTAATTGTTTCTGTGGTTGTTCTCAAAGAGCTTGAAGTCATCGGGGTAGGTATAGGGACCCACGTTGATGTAGCCGTTGCCCTGGGTCATGTGCTGCGTATAACCGAACTGAACGGAGTTGATGCAGCGGCTCCAGGCGGTGCAAACGCCGCCGGAGCAGGCGTTGCCGTACATCCAGGCCTTATCCACGAAGGGAGAGATGTTCAGAACGCCGGTCTTGGAATCGTAGTAGTTGGCAACACGGTAAAGGGAGCCACTTCCTGCGGTCACGTAGGGAAGACCTGCGTAAAGCTGGCCCTTGTACTCCACCTCCGTGAGCTCCTGGCTGGAAACCACGTAGGTGTAGTCCTTGCTGGGGGTGTAGGTGTAGGAGCAGGCAAGTCTCATATAGTCCACACACATCTTGCGCAGCTCGTCCGAGGACATGGAGGAATTGGCGATCGGGATCGCGTTGAGCTTTTCGATCATAGAGGTGTCCTCAACGGTAACGGGCTTCTTTTCCTCGGTCTTTTTCTCTTCTTCGGTCTTTTCCTCGTTTTGTACGGGGGCGGTGTTCTGTGCACCTTGAGGCTCTGCCGTTTCGGTTTCCTTGGCTCCACCGGAGCAGGCAACCAAGGAGAGAATCATGGAAAGACAGATTAGAAGCGTTACGATTCGTTTCATTGTGTTTTTCTCCTTATTCTTATTCTGTAGAAAAATCTACGCTAATTTTATTCTATCATGAATCCCTTTGTTTGTAAATAACATTTTGGGTACTTTTTTTGTCCAAAAAAGGCAGAGGCTTTGAAACCTCTGCCTTGTGCTTTTATGCTGCAGCAAGGGTCGCCGTGTAAACGGTCAGCCTTTCCCCCGTAGAGAGCTGACAGCTGATCTCGACGCGGTTTTTGCCCCCCTCCTCAAAGCCCTCGGTATCGCGGATGACGGAGGACACGAAAACCTCCTTCTGAAAGCTCACCTCGCGGGTGAAGAAGTCGTCCATTCTTCTGACGCGGCTGTACAGCACGTCACCCTCGGGAGAGAGGATATTCAGAAAGACGTCGGAGATGGCGTAGTTGGCCTCCAGCTTTGCCTTAGCCAATTCCCGAATGCTCACGACACCCTCCGGCACGCTCAGGGTCACCTCGGCCTTTTCCACGGGATCCGTCCCGAGAAATTCCTTGAAGGTGAAGGGGATGTAGTAGGTCCGGTACAGCTCCTCAAAGCTGATCTGCACGTCCACTCCTCCCTGCACGCGATACTCGGTTCCGTCCTCCTGCGTGCGCTTGTGGTGAGCCTCATCGGTGTATTTTACCTGATCGCAGTAGGTGGTAAAGCTCTTCTTTCCGTCAATGGTGCCGTCGGCGTTTCGCACCACCGTGGGAACGGATGCATTCATTCTCACGTGCCCGGGATGCACCAGCCCGTCCGCAGGCAAAAGAAGCGCATAGGACTCGTACATCGTTTGCTCGTCGTTTTCCAGAACCACGTTTTTGGCGGTGTATTTGTTGGGGCTTGTGGAGTTTGCCTCGTGGAAGTTCTCAAGGGTCTTGGAATAGGTATAGGGACCCACGTTGACAAATCCGTTGTACTGGGTGATGGACCAGGTCCAGGAGTAGTTTGCGGAGTTGATGACTCTGCCCCAGGCCCAAAAGGCGCCGCCGGAGCAGGCGTTGGAAAATCTCGCCACGTCCTTTTTAAAGGCGGTGGTATCGATCCTTCCCGTTTCGGGATCGTAGAATTCCATAGCACGGTACAGGTTTCCCGAGCCCGTGGACAGATAGGGGATGCCGCCGTAGACCTTGCCGGGATAGCGGTTCACGTTCAGGTTATCGTGGATCAGGGCCTCGGTGGGAGTCCAGGGAAAGGAAAGCTGCAGTCGCATATAGTCCAGGCAGATCTGACGAAGCTGATCCGACGACATGGAGGAATTGGCCACGGGGATCGCCTCGAGCTTTTCCTTTGCGGAGCGATCTTGCACCGTTTCGTTATAGGTCGGTACGGTCTCGATCTCCTCCCGTGTCTCCTTTTGCGTTTCACGCTCCTCGGATGCGGGAGCACTTACCGACACGCCCGTTTCCTTCTCGGGAACATCTTCGGTGGTAACGTTTTTCTTTTCACTGCAGGAAGAAAGCAAAAACAGAGCGATGAATAAGAAAGAGAGTATGCGTTTCATTCGGTTACCTCCAAGGGTCATTTTGATTATACTGCCACATTATATCATACCGATCCGCATTTTGAAAGAGGAAAACAAAAAAAGGAGCTGTAAAAAAACTCAAGTTTTTTTACAGCTCCTATTAAGGGGATAGGAAAAAAAGATGCAGAACGGACAAACTGAGCAAAAAGCAAGGTAACCCTTGCTTTTTGGTTACCCGAAGGCGTACAAAGGTACGTCGAGTGGCGAAGTTTGTTCGTAGCAAAAAATGCGTTTTTTTATT
>JAFVYT010000206.1 GCA_017508505.1 Clostridia bacterium | reverse complement strand
GCCGCAACACCGAAGGGAGGCGCGGCAGAGGGGAGACAAGAACGTCTACTTCGTGGACGGTCTCAGCTTCGGCATGGCCCCCCACACCTACGATCTCACCATGGACAGCATCCACCCCAATGATGCGGGATTTATGCGCATGGCGGATTGCATTGGATTGGTGCTGCGCCATATTCTGGCGGGATTCTGAAGCTCGCTTTCGTGGAATTGTCGGGCTACGCCGTGAAATATTCGGGTCGGCGCCGTTAGAATCGTCCGATTCCCGTATCGGTCTCGGCGCGATCTGAATAAAAGCGCGGTTGAGTGGAAAAAATGTGAAGTTTTTGTGATGTTTTTTCGAAATAGATATTGACAAGACTCCCCATCGGTGCTATAATGAGAGAAACAGGCGCGGACGCGCTTGAACTCGAAAAGGAGAAACAACATGAAAAAAGTTGCCAAGGTATTCATTATCATCGGTATGATCGTCGGCTTCTGGTACGTTCTGCCCCTGATCTTCGGTATCATCGCTCTCAAGAAGATGAAGACCGAGAAGCCCTCCGTTGGTCTCAGCGTGTGCGTGCTGATCTTCTGCAGCCTGCTGGGCGGTATCTTCCTGCTCTGCAGCAAGGATGAGGAGTACGGCGAGCCCGCTCCCGCTCCTGCTCCCGCTCCCGCAGCTGAGGAAGTCGAGCTTTGATTTCTCTTCCCGCAAAAAAGGTCGATGCTTTCGCGTCGGCCTTTTTGCTTTTCGGCGGCTTTTGCCTGATCCTGACGAGAGGCCCCGTATTTGCGGGTTACGTGTTCTTTTTTGCCCGGACATATTGACACCGCTCCGTGAATATGCTATAATAAAGAAAAGCTTCGGGAAAGGAGGTTTTTTCACATGGATAACAGAATTCTGTTCGGTATCATGACCATCATCTTCAATTCCATCGGTGTTCCCTGCTTCATGGCCGGTAAGGTCAAGGCCGGTGTCCTGCGCATCGTTCTGGGCATTGTTTCCTGCGGTGTGATCGCTACCATCAACGAGATCATGGGTATTATCCAGGGCATCAAGATCCTGTGCATGTCTGACGAGGAGTTTGCCGAGAAGAAGGAGACCCTGTTCATGGGCGTTCCCTCCGGTAAGTGATCCCCGTTCTCTCGCGCAAGAAAGAAACGACCGTGTTTTGCGGTCGTTTTTTTCTGTTTCTCTTGCAATTTCTCTCGGGGTGTGGTATGATAACGGTAGCGTCCCCCGATTCATAAGGAAAGGAAACCGTTATCATCATGAAGCAGGCAACCGTTATCATACTGGCAGGGCAGTCCAACGCCGTGGGCGTGGGGCACGTACAGCATCTGTCCGATCATTTTTCTCCTGAAAAGATCCGGGAATTCGAGGGGGGGTATCCCCTTGTGCGGATCCGCTATTTCTCCCACGACAAAAAGAGCGACGGCTTCGTGGCCACCGGGATCGGCTGTACCGAGCTGACCAAGAACACCCTTGGCCCCGAGCTGGGGATGGCAGAGTGGCTGACCGAGACGTATCCCGGGCAGGAGTTTTTCCTGGTCAAATGCGCCGTGGGCGGCACGTCCCTGTGGCGGGATTGGCT
>JAFVYT010000205.1 GCA_017508505.1 Clostridia bacterium | reverse complement strand
GTTGAAGGAGCCGGGGATGCGACCTACGGCGTACAGTCTCTCCTCGTAGTCCACGGAGAGGGGAAGAAAATCGATCCCGTCTCTGGGGGCGGCGCTGGCAGTCGCGTTGGCCAGGATGCAGGTGTCGCCGTAGCGAACCAAGCAGGATCCGTTGGCGAGCTGGCTGATCTTACCGGTTTCGATGATCAGAGGTCTGCCTGCGAATTCATATTTGAAAATTCTGTGCTTCTCAAACATATCGTCGCCCTAAATTACTTTCTGAGACCGAGCTTCTCGATGATGGCTCTGTAACGGTTGATGTCCTTCTTCTGCAGGTAGTTCAGAAGGTTTCTTCTGTGACCGACCATCTTCAGCATACCTCTGCGGGAGTGGTGGTCCTTCTTGTTGACCTTCAGGTGCTCGGTGAGCGTGTTGATCCTGGAGGTCAGGATGGCGATCTGAACCTCGGGAGATCCGGTGTCGCCCTCGTGGGTAGCGTAAGTGGTAATGATTTGCTGCTTTTCGTCTTTCAGCATGGTTTTCACCTCCGTAAATTCTGATCCTGTAACCCGGCAAGGGCAGGTGAAGAAGGCAGGCGTCTGCCCCGCTGTTTTTGCCCCTTTGCTGCGTTACGGACTGTAGTATGTTTTCGCCGCGCCTTACCACGGGCGCAGCGAAGATAAGTTTACCATAGAATGAAGGAAAAGGCAATACGTTTTTGGCAAAAAAAGTGCTTTCCATCTATAAATGATAAAAAAATTTACGATTTGCTCATCTTTTTCTTCAGGTTTCGCATCTTTTGCCGAAAGCTTTTCTTCATTTTTCGTTCCCGCTTCATGCTTTTGATGCAGCAGAGAAGCTTTAGCCCCGCCGCGAGCCCCATCAAAATGAGGATGGCGCGCAGAAGCGTCGTGTTCCAGGAAAGGCTGATGCTTTTGGCAGGGGATAAAAAGCCGCTTTCCCGATCGCGAATTCTCACCCCTGCGGTGAAGTGGGGCTGAAGGCAGATCCCGTCCATTCGGCGTACCGCTCTTGTGATGCAATGTGTCACGTTCATAGTCTGTTCTCCTTTTTTCTTTCTAGTTTGTCCCGAAGGGAAAAAAATAATGATGAAATCCGTTTTTCTTTCGACATTTCCCTCTTTTGACGGGGTGTACAATGAAGGCCACAGAAAAAAGGAAACGGAAAAAGGGGGATGAATTTGTGAAACTACCGATGAAAACCAACAGAAAAGGAAAACGCCTTGGCTTGCGGGGGCTGCTTTCCCGCCTGCGCATTCCCGTGCGGGAGGGAGGCCGACGGGCGGTCAAGACGCTTCGGGAAATGTACGGGGCTTTTTGCGAGGCCGTGGGAGTGCAAAAGCGCCCCTTGACGCTTGCGCTCTTTTGGGCGTCGGCGCTGGGAGTGGCCTTATTTTCGGCTACCGTCAGTCTTGCTGCCTTCCCATGGTCGGCGTATCCCGCAGGCTTTGCGCTGCTTGCGGCGGTGGGCGGCGGCAGGCTGCGGGTCGGAGCCTTGAGCGAAAAAAAGCTCGTCCTTCTGGAAAAGGGGCTCCTTCTCACGGTGCTTTTGGGGGTTCTGCTGTCGGCGGCGCTGGTTCCGAAATATCGCTTGTTATATCTTTTGGCGTATCTTGTACTCTTTTCCCTTCGAGGGATTTTTACCGGCGGGGACTTTCGGGATAGCCTCCTTTCCCGCGTGACGCTGTCCTCGGCGGTTTCCACAGGACTCGGGATGCTTTTGGCCTTCTTCGAGGGCTTTCCTCTTTCCGCGCTGTTTCGTGCGGTGAGTGCGGGACTTTTGACCCCGGTGTTCACCTATTTGATCTCGGGCTTTTACGTGTATACCGCCGTGGGAGAGCGGGGCGGTGTTCGGGGGAAGGGAAGGGTCTATCTTGCCTCCTCGGTCTTTGCTCTTTTTTATCTGTTTCTTTATGCCGTCAGGGAGGCGGAGTGGTTCGGGGTCTCGTTGTCCTTTGTCCTTGCCGCCTGTGCGATGCTCCTTTGCGCCAAGGGGCGAGGCGCGCTTTTCGGCGCGGGAGTGGGGATCATCGGCGGGATGGCCTGCGCGGGCTCCGCTGCCGCACCCGCCCTCGGAGTCGGGGGCTTTTTTGCGGGACTCTTCTTCGAGTATTCCACCCCGGTGGCTCTGATGATGAGCTTTGTGGCCTCCTGCGGCTACAGCCTTTACGCCGAGGGCTTTGAGGCCTTTCGTCTGTACACGGGAGATCTTTTGATCTCTCTGATCGCGGTGCTCCCTCTTTTGCGCGCTCTTCCCAAGGAAAGCCCCGTGGCGGTGAAAAGCGCCCCGCGAGAGGCGGTGCATCGGGAAACGGTGCGACGGGCGGGCAAGCGCCTCAAGACGCTCAGTGACGCCTTTTCCTCACTCTCCGAGGTGTTTTACACCGTCAGCGATACCATCAAAAAGCCGAATTTGACCGAGGCCAGTCGTCTGATCTCCGACGTGTGCAGTCAGGTCTGCTCCGGTTGCGCCCTTTCGGAGATCTGCTGGGGAAAGGACCCCGCCCTTTCCGCTGAGGTCACCACGGCCCTTTCCGCAAGGCTTCTTGCAGGGGGGAAGGTGTCCGAGGAGGACTTTTCAGCCCCCTTCGGCACCGCTTGCACCAAGCGGGAGGAATTGGCAGGTCGAATCAATCGGCGTTACGGAGAAATGGCGGGGGTCTCTGCGGGAAATCGCAAGACCAGTATGCTGGCGGGAGAATACAGCGCCGTTTCCCGTCTTTTGAAGAGCACCGCACGGGATCTGGATCGGGAATTGGAGTATAACCCCGCTCTGGAAAAAAAGGCTCGTGGGGTTTTGGACGAATTGAAGATTCCCTACCGCAGGGTGGCAGTCTTCGGCAATCGGGAGCTGAAGATCGACGTGTACGGTGTGGCTCTGGAGCGGGTGACGACCTCCTCTCTTCGTTTGGTGGAGGCCTTTGAAAAGGCCTTTTCCTGTCGCTTCGAGGCACCCGATTTCCGGATGTTCGAGGAAAGCGTGATGATGCGTCTGTGCCGCAGGCGGGTGTTTGCCCTGGAGTGCGCCAAATCCGGCTGTACCAAAAAGGGAGAGAGCGTCAGCGGGGATTCGTGTCTGTTTTTCGAGACGGATCGGGATTTGTTCTACACCCTCATCTGCGACGGAATGGGCAGCGGCCGCGACGCCGCCTTCACCAGCCGCCTTTCCTCTCTTTTCATTGAAAAGCTGATGCATTGCGCCACCCCCAAGAGCGTGACGCTGGAGATGCTCAACACCTTTTTGATGGCCAAGACCGACGAGACCTTTACCACCGTGGATCTTTTGGAGGTGGACCTTCTGTCGGGAGAGGCCAATTTTATCAAGGCGGGTGCCGCGCCCTCCTTCGTTCTGCGGGGGGATCGGCTCCATCGCATCGAGTCCCGCACTCCTCCTGCGGGGGCGCTCCGAAGAATGTGCGCGGAGCAGACCTCCTTCGGGGTGCGGGAGGGGGATTTCGTGATCCTGATGAGCGACGGGGCGGGAACCGACGACGACGCGGGCTGGCTGATCCGCCTGCTCTCCGGCTCCACCTTCGACCACGCGGCGGCCCTTTGCGATACCGTGTTCTCCGCCGCCAAGGCCAGAGGGGAATTTCGGGACGATCTTTCCGTTTCCGTCATCCGAATTATGAACGCGGAATGAATAAAGTATAGATATTTTTTTGCAAAATCCGTTGACAAAGCCGCCCTTCTCGTGCATAATAATAGGACAAAGAAGGGAGGGGATGATATGAAGCGAAGAAGCGTTCTGCTTTTGGTTTTGGCAGGCATCCTCCTTCTTACTCTGCTCTCCTGCTCCTCCGATGCCAAGGCACTCCCGGGGCGCTGGCTGCTGTCCGAAACGGGGGAGGAGACCGATGAGGAAATGATTTTCCACTTCACCGAGGACGGCGTTCTCAATCTGGAAAAGCAGACGGGAGACAAGTTCCCCTACTCCTTTTTCTTCGGCACCTACGTCATCGACGGCAAGGAGGTCTTTATCTACTCCGAGGGAGAGGTAACGGTTTGCACCTTTTCCGTCGACGGCGATACCCTGACCCTCTGTCCGGAAGGGCGCGAGGCGCTTCTTTTGGAGCGGGTCGAAGAATAGAAAAAGGTCGGAATATCAGGGCTTTTGAGAGCCTTGCCACCCCTCTCGGGGCGGTGGCGGGGCTCCTTTTTTTATGTGGTTTTTCTCCATATCTTGTTTGTACTTTTCCGTAAAGACACAATATCTTGTGTTTTCTTCTTGACGGGACACAAGGGATGTGATATACTATGGAAGCAATAAATCGACGAGGAATGAGTATGAACGTTCAAGGCTTCCAAAAGCTGACTCTTTTGGATTTTCCCGGCAAGGTCGCCTGCACGGTGTTTACCGGCGGCTGCAATCTGCGCTGTCCCTTCTGCCACAACGCAAGTCTCGTGGAGCATCCGCGGGAGAGCGAGAACCGCGAGGCGGAGGTGCTGGACTATCTGGGAAAGCGAAGAGGCATTCTGGAGGGGGTCTGCGTCACCGGCGGCGAGCCGCTCCTCCAGCCCGATCTGCCCCTCTTTTTGCGGCGGGTCAAGGAAATGGGCTTCAAAACCAAGCTCGACACCAACGGGAGCGATCCTGCCCGACTTTCAGCCGTTCTGGCGGAGGGCGTGGTGGACTATGTGGCCATGGACGTGAAAAGCGCACCCGAGACCTACTCTCTTGCGGTGGGCAGAGAGATGGAGTTTGCTCCCTTCGGGGAGAGCATCCGCATTCTGCGGGAGAGCGGCGTCCCCTATGAATTCCGCACCACTCTGGTCAAGGGGATCCACACGGAGTCGGATCTTTTCGCCTTGGGAGAGCTGCTCGCGGGGGAGAAGCGCTATTTTCTGCAGGTCTTTCGGGATTCCGGAAACCTTTTGGGAGAGGGCTACGAGGCCTTCTCGCCCGAGGAAATGAATCATTTCCTTTCGATCGTTAAAAAACGGATCCCCGAGGCACACCTCAGGGGACAGGAAGAGTGAGGACGAATATGTATCAGGTCAACAAAAGAGACGGCAAGATCGTAGATTTTGAGATCTCCAAGATCTCCTCTGCCATCAAGCTGGCGTTCGAAGCGTGCGAGCGCAACTACAACGACAACATCATCGACTTTCTCGCGCTGAAGGTCACCAGCGACTTCGAGCCCAAGGTGGAAAACGACGTGGTCGCCGTGGAGGACATTCAGGACAGCGTGGAGACGGTTCTGGTGCAGGCAGGCTATGCCGACGTGGCAAAGGCCTACATTCTCTACCGTCGCCAGAGAGAAAAGCTCCGTAATATGAAGTCCACGCTGGTGGACTACACCGACATCGTCAACCAGTACGTGAAGAACATCGACTGGCGTGTGAAGGAGAACTCCACCGTCACCTATTCCGTGGGCGGTCTGATCCTGAACAACTCCGGTGCCATCACCGCAAATTACTGGCTCAGCGAGATCTACGACGACGAGATTTCCGGTGCCCACAAGAACGCGGACATTCACCTCCACGACCTTTCCATGCTCACCGGCTACTGCGCGGGCTGGTCCCTGAAGCAGCTCATTGAGGACGGTCTGGGCGGTGTTCCCGGAAAGATCACCTCTGCACCCGCAAGCCATCTCGCAACCCTTTGCAATCAGATGGTAAACTTCCTTGGAATCATGCAGAACGAGTGGGCAGGCGCTCAGGCGTTCTCGTCCTTTGATACCTACCTC
>JAFVYT010000204.1 GCA_017508505.1 Clostridia bacterium | reverse complement strand
TAACGCTCCTTTAAAAGGATCGGGTAGAGCTCCCTCAGTCGCCCGCACAGAAGGCAGGCAATCTCCTCGCTCTGGAGCACCGCATCCTTGATGGCTCCCGTCATAGCGAGGTTTTCACCCGTTTCCACGTCCTCAAACTTCGGCCAGAGGACTCCGGGCATATCCAGTAGCTCCAATTCCTTGGAGGCCTTGATCCATTGCTTGGTCTTGGTGACACCGGGACGGTTTTCCGCCTGTGCCTTCTTGGCTCCGGCAAAGCGATTGATCAGGGTGGATTTTCCTACGTTTGGGATGCCCACCACCATTGCACGAATGGGCTTTGCCATCCCCTTTGCCTCATTCCGCTCCAATTTGTCCTTTAAAAGGTTTTTCGCCGCAGTAATGATTTCCGCCGTACCCTTTCCCGTTTTGGCATCCACGCAGATCACCGCCGTATTCTCTTCCTTCAGAAAATGCTCCTTCCAAAGGACAGTCTTTTCGGGGTCCGCAAGGTCTGCTTTGTTTAAAATGACGACGCTCTTCTTTTCGCCCAAAAGAGCGCGGATCTCGGGATTGCGGGAGCTTTGGGGGATTCTGGCATCCAACAACTCGAACACCACGTCTACGCTGGAAAGATTCTCCTTGATCAGGCGTCTGGTCGACGCCATATGTCCGGGGAACCATTGAATGATGTTTCCGGGCATTTTATTCTACCTTTCCGAATTTTTCAAAGGGGGTGATCCGAAGGAGCACCCGTCCCATAATGAAGCGCTCGTCGATCTGTCCCACCGCCTCGCTGCGGCTGTCCAGGGAGTCGTTTCGGTGATCGCCCATTACAAAAATGCAGTTCTCCTCCACCACGATCTCGGCAATGCCGTCTTCGTCGTAGATCATATCCTCACTTTGCATATAGGTGCCGGGCTCGTAAAAGACGTAGTCCTCGTCCAGCTCCACCCCGTCGACCCAAATCTGCCAGGTCTGAAAATTGATCCGCAGGGTCTGGCCGCCCGTGGCGATCACGCGCTTGATGAGAGGTTCGGTACCGTTTTTATAATGAGGGGATTGCACCACCACGATGTCTCCGGTCTTGGGCTGATACATCAGATCGGAAATGATCAGATATTCGGAGTTGGAGAGGGTAGGGAGCATGGATCCTCCGCTGACCGTCACTCCGCGAAACAGCAGAGTAAAGATAAAGACCACCGCTGTCAGGGAGAACAAAAAGGATTTGATCCAGTCGAAGAGGTTTGCCGCCCCGCTCAGCTCTTCCTTTTTTTCGGGGTGCTCTACGGCTTCGGGGCTCTCCTCCGAGGAGGGCGTGTCGTCGGGAACGGTGGGTGCCTCCTCCTTTTCCTCAGAGCTTGCGCCCTCTGCCTCTGCGAGCGCATTTTCCGCCGCCTCCCCCGCAGGGACGGGCTCCGCGACGGCAGATTCTTCCTGCGCTGCGGTTTCGAGGGGCTCCTCGTCGGAGTGATTCCTGGCTTCGTTCATAGGCCTTCCTTTCAAAAAAAGAAGGGGGACTTAAAAAGTCCCCCTCAGCAACGAAAATAATGAATCCGAATGTAGCTGTCAAAAGTGACTTTTGCTCTTCGGTGCCGATTAGATCAGCTCTTTCACTTTTGCGGCCTTACCGACTCTGTCACGCAGATAGTAGAGCTTTGCTCTGCGGACCTTACCGGCACGAACCACTTCCACTTTTTCCACTCTGGGAGAGTGAAGGGGGAAGGTCTTCTCCACGCCTACGCCGTAAGAGATTCTTCTCACGGTGAAGGTCTCGGAAATACCGCCGTTCTTCTTTGCGATGACAGTTCCCTCAAAAAGCTGGATTCTTTCTCTGGTGCCTTCCACGATCTTGTTGTGTACGCGGACGGTGTCACCGACGTTAAACTGGGGAACTTCCTTTTTCAGCTGCTCGTTCGTAAAAGCCTTAATCATATCCATGATGGGCCCTCCTTAAATAAAAATAATTTATTTAAGTATAAATGCAAGCGTTCGTGCTGAAGCCGGCAGAGGAC
>JAFVYT010000203.1 GCA_017508505.1 Clostridia bacterium | reverse complement strand
TCCATAAACTGCTTCATCAGGTAAAGACCCATACTGGTGGAGCAAGCGGGAATGATTCTTGCCCAATAGGAGTCAACCAGGCCGAGCTTACTCATGGTCCAGAAGTTGGTAATGGAGGTTACCGTGGTGTGGAACATCAGAGAGTAAACAACCAGCTTAAAGAGGAACTTTTTGCCGGGAAACTTCATCTTCGCAATGGCATAGGCTGCCATAGAGGAGAAGATAACGTTACCGAAGGTACCCAGGATCGATACGAAAGCGGTATTGAAAATGTATCGGGAGAAGGGCACCCAGCTGGTGCTCATCAGGTTCAGAAGAGTCTTAAAGTTGTTGAAGGTAGGGTTTCTAACAAAGAAGCGGGGGGGATACTGCCAAAGCTCGTCCAGAGGCTTCAGGGACTGCATCAGCGTATAAAGCATCGGGAGGAACATGAACGCGCCCATCACAAGGAGCACGGCATTGATACCGATGTCTCCGCCGAGGGAACGGTTCATAGCGTGGTTGGATTTACGGATTCTAAGTTTTGCCATATCACTTACCAACCTTTCCTAAGAGCTTACGAATCAGCATATTCGAGCCGATCATCATAAAGAACAGTACCACTGCGATGGCGGATGCATAACCCATCTCGAAACGGGATCCGCCGTAGTCGTCCAAGTGGTGCATGATGGTGTGTGCACAGTAGTCCGGCGACAGGTAACCGACCAAGGCCGTAATTACGCCTCCGAAGCCGAAGGAGGAGGTGATGGCCATAACCGCACCGAACATCATCTGAGGACGCATATAAGGCAGGGTGATGTACCAAAGCTCTTGCCAACGGTTCTTAACGCCGTCCACTGCCGCCGCCTCGTAGAGGGAGCGGTCAACCACCTGGAAGCCTGCGATAAAGGTAAGGAAGGAGGTACCCAGAGAGGTCCACAGTGCAACGATGATAACGATGGGCATAATGTACGAGGTGTTCTTCAGGAACGCAATGGGTGTTGAGATCACACCCAAATCCATCAGCGTACCGTTGAGGAAGCCGTGCTGGTCAGCGGAGAAAATATAGGTCCAGACCATATACACGTTACCGGAGATACTGGGTGCGTAGAAGATCAGCGTCATAATGGCACGGATCTTGGGGGGAAGCTCGTTAATAAACCACGCCATAATCAGGGACAGAAGGTATGAACCGGGACCCGTGACGGAGGCGAAAACCAAGGTGTTCTTGATGGCGAGCATAAAGATGTCGTCATCCAAGAACAAGCGGATGTAGTTGTCGAACCACAAAAAGTTCGGTGCTTCCAGCATGTTAAAGTCTGTCAAACTAAAAAATACAGACAAGAAAACGGGCAGGATGGTGAAGACGAAGAAAATGATGTAGAACGGCGCAAGCAGGAAATAACCGGTCTTGTTGTTCTTCATTTCCTTGACAGTCCACTGCCACTTTGTCATATCTTTTCTCGAGACAGGACGGTGTGCTGCTTCAGTCTTTTGAGACATGAGAAAATCCTCTCCTTACTTCTAGATTAGGCTTGCGACGCAAGAAATTCTTCGTAATTATCCAGCGTGGGCAATTCGAACTCGTTACGCTTTCTGGTGAGCTCGCTGTTGATGGCATCGATGTAGTCAAGCAAAGACTCAACGGGATCCTCGGAGTCGTTGTAGGCTGCAAGGAAGGCAAACTCAACGTATCTTGCAACGATGTAGCCGCCGGGCATTTCAGGAGTTGCTTCCAGCTCGTTGAACTGCTTGAAGAGCTCTGCTCTCTCGTCTGTGGTCCAGCTCATACCGGAAAGGGCCTTCTTGTTGGCCGTTGCGTACTGACCGGATGCACCGAGGAGTGCGTAATATTCCTGTCCGTAGGTGGACTGGGTCTCGGTGGATACCCACCACTTCATAAATTCCCATGCTTCGGCAATGTTTTCGGTGCCGACCATCATCACGATACCGGATACGTTGGTATCGGCGATGTGGCTGACCTTCTGCTTGCCGGTTTCGGGATCGATGATCGCGTTGCCGTTATCGTCAACCTGAGGCGTGCCGGGCAGGAGGGTGAAGCCCCACAGACCGCGAAGCTCAGGTGCGAAGATGGTGAGCTGAGAGTAGGTGGTGTAGCCCTGCACACCGATGGGCATTTCGCCGGTACGGAAACGGTTTGCAAAGTTGTAGGAGTAGGGGAAGCCGTACATGGTGTAGAGCTCGCACATTTCCTTGAAGGTCTCGAGGGACTCGTTCTTATCAAGGTTGATGGACATACCCATGGTCAGGCCGTCCTGGGTCAGCTTGCCGTCCTCATCGTACTTGGCGGACTTATCAGCCTCCAGAGTGGGCGTGTAAAGGGTCTCGCCTCTCTGATAGAGCATAATCAGAAGTCCTGCAAGAGATTCGTGGTAACCGAAGTCCAGGTTGTTGGTCTGCAGAGTGGGAAGCATATCGTATACGTCATCCCAGGTCTCGGGAATGGAAAGGCCGAGCTGCAGAAGAATATCGCTGCGGTAGAAGAGCATCGAGAAGCTCTCGGTCTCGGGGAGGCCGTAGGCGATGCCGTAAAGCTCCAGAGGAACGGTCGCCGCTGCGTGGAAGTTTCCGTCCACTACCTCGTGGTAGTCGGCAAAAATCTCTTGTCTTTCTTCCTTCAGCTTCTTTTCTGCCTCAGTATCCGTATCCTTGATCACGTAGCCCTCGGGGTTGATGGGGATGATGGCGGAACGGATCGCGTAGTTGATGATGGTAGAGGAGCCCATGGACATATTGATGTCGGGGCCGGTACCGGAAAGGGTTGCAGGCATCAGAGAACCGGCTGCGACCAGCTTCAGGTCTACGGCGATGCCCTTTACCTTCGTAAAGTCGTCACTGACGATGTTTCTCATAATGGTGGACTGGTCACGGCCGGAGGTGGTCCAAACTTCAATGGACTTGAAGTTCTCAGCGCCCTCGGCAGTGCGCACACCGTAGCTGGAGTAGTCGCTGACCCAGCTCATCAGGAACTGCTCGAATTCATACGCCATTGCGCCGAAGAAGCTTGCTTCCGCAACGTAATCCTTGGCATTTTCCTTCAGATACTTCGCGTGTCCTGCCTCCTTGGCGGCAGATGCGGGAGCAATCAGGAAGTAGTCGATCTGGAGGGGCTGGTTACGGGCAGTCATGATCCAGGTACCCAGGTTACCGATGTAGTCCTTGAGCTCGCTGAAGTTGGCAGCGATCAGGTCCTCGTTCAGGGCCATTCTTTCCAGAAGGAGTGCTACGTTATCAAGGGTAACGGAGTCGGAGCCCTTGGTGCCGTTGATGGCAACCAGCTGCTCGGAAATGGCGTAAAGTCTTTCGGACTCAGCCTTCATACCGCGGAGGACTCCGGGCATCAAACGGCCGAACTGATAGTCACGGTACTTATCAGGCTCAGAGCCTGCGAGCATCAGAATCTGGAGGTAGTAGTCGTTGACGTTGGCAAGGCCCTCCTCAACGGAGCTGAGAACCTCGG
Organism: Clostridia bacterium; assembly: GCA_017508505.1. The sequence goes on along the minus strand of JAFVYT010000203.1, from coordinate 5,786 downwards.
CCATATCGCCAAGCACAACCCACATTTCCATTTCGTGCTCCCCTGCGGTGAGGTAGAACTCAAGGGCTCTCTCCTCCCCGGTGGCCTCGTCGATGACACCGTCGGTCAGAGGAAGAAGCTGCCACTCATCCGCATACTTGAAGCGGAGATGGCCGGCCTCCTCGTAGGGTCTTTCCCCGTCGATGCGAATCTCACGGGAAACGTACATACCCTCGGCGAAGGACTGGAGGAAACGGGGGGTAATGGTGTAGAAGCCGTCCTCGGAAACCTCAATTTTCCAACGGATCCACTGCCCCGCGGTCTGCCATTTCTCACCGCCGATGGAGTTCAGATAAATGTTGTATGCACTCTGAGGACTGGTCGCAGCAGAGCTGCGGTCGTACAGAGGGTATATGATATTGGAGGAAGTAAATTCGGTGATTTCTGCTTCTCTGACTTCAATGCCGGCATTGGCAGAGTTGTCGGGAAGGTCTGCATGGCTCTGCAGATACTCCTCGTAGCTGGGAGCCTGAGGAACGTAGGAGATAACGATCTTTTCGATGGCACAGGCCTCCTGCACCTGACCCAAGGTCAGCGTGTGAGAACCGGCCTCTATATAATAAAGGAAGGGTTCGGTCACATAGCCGGTGGAGTCACAGGCAATGGACTGGCGCCACTCGGGCTCCTCTACCTTATTGGGCTTCACCTCGTTCTTGGTATTATCCAGAACGAATCCGCGGTCGTTGGAGCCCTCTGCAAAGAGCTCGTCCTTCCAGGTACGGGTGAGCTCAATGTAACGGGACTGCTTAAAGGGATAGCTCCCGTCAATGAGGATGGCACGCTTGATGGCGGCGGTGTTGCTCTTGAAGTCCTTTGCAACGAATGCCTCTTCGTTTTCGACGTCATCGGCAGAGGTCTTGATCTGACCGTCCTTATCCCCGTCGTATTCGTGAACGGGAGCATAGTGGATGGTAATGTGATAGTTGCCGCTCTCGGCAATATCAAAGTTCCACACCACGTCACCGGCTTCACCGATGAGGATCGCGTCTTTCCCATACCATTTGTCAAGATAAACCAGCGCAGTGGATTTTTCCACGTCGTAGTCCGCCGCAAGCATAACTGCCTCCGACGTTCCGTTGGGCTTATCCAGGTACTGCTCTCTGTAACCGGCATAGTCTTCAGAGTTCAGCAGCTCGGAAATTTCCTGCATTTTTTCATTGGTTTGGGCATTTTCCTGTTCTTCGTCCCCGTCCGCAGCAAACACGGCGGTGCCAAAGCAAGAAAAGACCATCAAAAATGCAAGCAATAAGACGAGCGTTTTCGATAGAAATCTCTTCATCATACAAAATTCCTCCTAAGTCATGTGTATGTAGCGTAATTTTAGCATAAGGACTTTTCTTTGTCAAGAAGCCAAAATACGCGGAAAATCAGCACTTTTGCGGCTTTTTGCAGGTCATTTTTTCGGAAAAAACGCCGCTTTTGTGAAGGGAACGTGAATTATTCGTTTTTCAAAAGTGCACAAAAAATGATGAAAAAATATGTTCACAGATTCAAAACATTATTTTTTCCTTGATTTCTAGGGATTTTTCGCAATCTGTATTTTCTCAATGTTATATTTTTGCATAGTATTTTTTTCATCATATTTTGTTTATAATTTATATTTTTGGCATTTTTCGACCCATTTTTCCTCTTTTGTCCAAACGAAAAATAAGGCAAAAACTCACAAAAAACATTGTAAGTTTTTGCCAAAAAAAAGCTATAAAATTCTACGTTTTGCACATAGCCGTTTTTCGTGCTCCGCCGGTCCTTTTTCCTCCGAAATCACCCCTCCGCAGACCAACTCCTCCCCCAGATAGAAGCAGGCAGACTGCCCGGGAGCGATTCGGCGGATGGGCTCGGAGAGGTATACCGTCCCGCTCCGACCGCTTCGAACCAAACGGCAGGGAATCCGTTTTCCCCGATGCCGACCACGAAACAAAAGCTCCTCAGGCAGATCCCGAAGCCTCCCCGAAAGCCCCCGAAGAGCCTCCACAGGGAAACGGTCCGTATACAGCTCTGCCTCCGGGCCAAGCTCGACTCTGCCCGTCTCGGGGAGGAGGCGTGTGACGAAATAGCGCTCTCCCATTGCCACACCAAGGCCCCGTCTTTGGCCTACGGTATAGCGAAAGATTCCGCGATGTCGACCGAGAACCCGTCCCCGGCAATCCACGAAGTCCCCTTCGGGAGTCTTGCCTCCTCTTTGCTCCAAAAAGGTCTGAGTGTCTCCCTGCGGAATGAAGCAAATCTCCATGCTTTCCTTCACGCTACGCGAAACGTACGGCTCGGCCAAAAGGAGTATCTCCTCTTTTTTTCGCCCCGCAAGAGGGAAAATCAGCCGGGAAAGCTGCCTTTGGGTGAGCTTCCACAAAAAATAGCTCTGATCCTTTTTTTCGTCCTTCCCGCAGTAAAGCCCGAAGCTGCCGTCCTCCTTTTGTCTCACGGAGGCGTAATGCCCTGTGGCGACCGAATCGATTCCCATTCGGTCCGCCTCCTCCAAAAGGCAGCGAATCTTCATTTTTCGGTTGCACTCCACGCAAGGGTTCGGGGTTTTCCCCGCCCCGTATGAGGCAACGAAGGGGGTCACCACCTCCCGCTCAAAGCGACGTCGGCGGTCCACCACCCGAAAAGGGATCCCGAGGCGACGGGCCACCTCCCTTGCCCCCGTGGGGTCCGAATCCGCACAAAAGCGAAGGTAAATCCCGTAAACCTCATATCCCTCGTCCATCAAGAGCTTTGCCACGGCGGCACTGTCCACACCGCCGGAAAGCCCGACCAAGACCTTTTTCCCGCTCATTCCGCCACACCCGCAAAGCGCTTGGACTCCTCCACGGCGATCGCGTCGCACCGCTCGTTGTAGGGATGTCCCGCGTGGCCCTTGATCCAATCGAATTGCACCTTGTGCATTTTCAACTGCGGAATCAGCCGCTCCCAAAGCTCCACGTTGAGAACGGGGCTCTTGTCAGCCTTCCTCCAGCCTCTTTTCTGCCAGGCGTCCAGCCATCCCTTTTCCACCGCATCCACCACGTACTTGGAGTCGCTGACCACCGTCACACAGCAAGGTACCTTCAGCGTCTCCAGAGCAGTGATCACCGCAAGCAGCTCCATTCGGTTGTTGGTGGTATGCCGCTCCCCTCCGGAAACGCACTTTTCCCGGCCCCGATACTCCAAAATCGCGCAATATCCCCCGGGGCCGGGGTTTCCGGAGCAAGCACCGTCCGTATAGATCTTCACTTCCTTCACGGGCATCCATCTCCTTTTTCAGATACCCTATTATACACGCTTTTTTTCTCGCTGAAAAGAGGTTTTCAAAAGAAAAAGAGAGCGTATGTCCTCTCATACGCTCTCCCCCGCTCACTGCTTGTTCAAGTATCCCATACTCTTGGCATACAAATACATCTCGTAGCGGTACGAAAGGGCAAGATTCTCATCCCGCACAATTTCGCTCAGGGCCTGTTGAATGGCCTTGCGGTAAATGACCTTGTACCCCTTCTTTTTTTCATAGCGGGTGTTCCGCTCCACAATGGCGTCAAAATACTCCTTCGCACTCATCTTGGGAACGATGCTTCCCTGCACCGACTCCTTCTTTTGGCTTTGTGCCAGCTTCTCCTCCGCCACCTTCTTTTCCAGCGCCCACTGCTCCTTTTTCAAATCGTTTTCAAAGCTGCGCTGGCTCTGGGTCGCCTCATATTCCCGATCCCGGTTTTCCTGCTCCCGAAGCTCCTCCAGACGCTCGTCCCGAAAGGCCGACGCCTCCTTCTCGGCCTCCAGCGCGTAGCTGCTTGCCGTCGACGCACGCTCCGATTCGAGCTCCGCCTTGTCCTTGGCCCTTTGTACCGAAAGAGCGGCCATGGTGTTGGCGCGGTTGGCATTGGCGGCGATCTGCGCCTGCACCGTTTCTCCCGTGTGGACGTAGCCGCTGTCCGCCATTCTTTCCAAGGTATTGTTCAGGTCGATCCTTGCGCGGGCGCTGGCGGCATTGGCCGCCGCCGCATAGTCCGCGTCCATCGCCTTTGCCCTTCTTTCATAGGCCGCATCCGAGGAGTGGATCAGAGCATCGTATCGCTTGTAGATCGAAGCCGTCCCCTCCTCCAGCCGCTTCAGGATCGAAGCGGTAAGGTCCTTGATTGCCATAGTATCCTCCTTATTTATCCATCACTTTTCCTACCAAGCGAATCCCCCGAAAGCCCGGAGAGCCGTCCACGGAGCGGATCCCGACCCCCAGCCGCCGACAACGCCGCAGCCTGAGGCGCATACGCCACACGCAGTAGCGTCCACTGCCTCGAAGGAAGCCGTTCCGTTCCACCCGCACGCCTCCGTCCTCATCCAAGAGAAAAAGCTCCAGAGACGATTCCTTATCGGCATGACCCAAAAGCGAAGCTCCGTAAATGCTCTTGGAGCGCCCGCCGTCCCCGAAGAATACGTCTCCCGAGTACCAGCTGGCTGAGATGGATTCTCCGTCGTCCGTCTCTCCTCCGATCAGGAAGATCCCCTTTTCGGTGTAAAAATACGTATCGTTCCCCACCTCCAGAAGCCCGCAGATCACCTCCGGATATACATAGCTGTAAAACAACTTCATACGCGTGTGATACACGTACACCCGACGGCCGAAAACGGCGTACAGCTCCGAGCTTGCCTTGCGATAAAAGAGGATCCCATCGGACAAATCCTCCTTTTGCAGAGCGTGAGCAATGGAATCGGAAATGCAAACCGCATTTCGCTCGTCGCGGACGTTGGTGGAGATCCATTGATAGATCCCCGTCTCGGTTAGGGTGCACGGCGTATTGTCTACGGGGATCGCCTGTCCGAAAGCCGCCGACCCCCGATCGTCGGAAAGGGGCAAAACGGGAAAGGAAGCCACAAGCTTTCCGTTTTCTCCCGTCATATACTCAAGATACGAGTAGTAGGCCGCCTGCTCCGTAAAGATGAGCTGTCGGTCGTAATGACGAATCATTGCCGTGATGGGGGCACCCGTTCCCACAAAGGTATACCCAAAGGCAGGAAAATAGGAAAAGGAGGGCCTGCCGTCCACCACGCCGCTGTGGTAGCGGACCGCAGGAGTATCCGCATTTCCGTATAAAAAAACACGGGTGTCGTTGGCGCCGCCAAAGCCCAGCCCGAAGCGACAGTTCAGAATGCGCGCCGAGGGATCCTCACGATCCAGCTCGAACACCGCCTCCACCGTATCCGTGCCCGCAGGGGGTGCATTCAGGATCTCCAGATACCCATCCAGCTCGTGATAGAAATAGTGCTTCTCCTCCAGTTCCCGACCGTTGACCTTGACGCTTTGTACCCCCTTGAGATTCTTCACCGCAGGAATAAATTTCGTAGCGCTGCCGTCGGGAGAAAAGCTCTGTCGAATCAGTGGCGTCAGAAGGTTGACCTCCTCAAAGCTCACCCCCGCTCCATCGGGAGGGGTAGAGATCATGACCAGGGGCACGTACGGCTCGATCTCGGACAGAGCCTCTCCGTCAAAGCGGCGGATCCCCGCTCCTGTCAAAAGATACACCCCGTCCAGAAAGGGAACGAAGCGCACCGTTCCCGTTCCGGGCACCTGCCCGTAGATCTCCTCCATAAATCGGAAGCTCTCCCTGGAGTGGTAAAGCGTCTCTCCCACCACGGCAAGATAAACGCTCTCACCGTCCATTTTGCCGTACCAGATCCCGCGGCAAACGTCCTCGGTGGCAAGAACCCTCTCAAAGCCCTCCCGCTTCTCCAGTGTGTACCCTTCTCCGATTCTGAAGTTGACCATATCGGAGCTCTCCCCGGGG
>JAFVYT010000202.1 GCA_017508505.1 Clostridia bacterium | reverse complement strand
TGGGATCCAGGCTTGCACCCTTGGGAGAACCGGTGAGGGATGCGGGTACGAAGTAGGTCTGGTTCTCATCGGATACCAGGATACCGCCCTTGATTACGCTGGTAACCTTACCGGAAAGGGTGACACCGCCTTCGTAGGCTTCCTGGGTCTTAGCCCAGCCTGCGCGGGAATCGACCTTCTTCTTGGAGACCTGAACGGTCCCCTCGGGATCGTTGAACTTCTGAACCAGAACGGTGATCTCGTCACCGGGCTTGAAGCTGGCCTGCAGGTCGGATTCGCTGTCCGCAACCTCGCCGGAAGGAAGGATGCCGGTATGCTTGATACCGAGATCCACGTGTACTTCATTGGTAAAGACACTGGTTACGATGCCCGTAACTTCTTCTCCTGTTCTGATTTGCTTGAATGATTGGTTGAGCATTTCCTCAAAGCTCATTTCGTCGTTTTTGATTTCCGACATGGTTTGTATTACCTCCTTGATCACGCTGTCGGGAGTGGAGGCTCCCCCCGAAACTCCGACAGTCATGTTCTTTCTGATTAAATTTCGCGGCAATTCCGCCGCATTTCTGATATGAACGGTACGGCAAATGTCTTTGCTGACCGAGACCAGCTTTTTGGTGTTGCTGCTTTCCTTGCCCCCGACGATGACCACAAGGTCGCTCTTCTCCGCAATGGCACGCACGTCCTTCTGACGGATGCCGGTAACGTTACAGATGGTGTCATAAAAGGAAACGAGGGGAAAGGCGGTGCGGGCAAAGTCACAGCACCGATTCCACTCCGAAACGCTGTGGGTGGTTTGGGAAAGAAACACGTGCCGCTTTTCCTTCGGGGCCCCCCTCTCGTACTCCGAGAGCTCCTCAAGAGAGCTGATGACCACCACGGGAAGACGCTTGGCACAGCTGACGATACCGAGCACCTCGGGATGGGCGCGGTCCCCAAGAAGGACGAACACTCCCTCCTGACCCGAGGAGAGCATTTTTTCTTCCTCCTCCAGAACGATGCTGTGGATCTTTTTTACAAAGGGGCAGGTGGCATCCGCAAAGGGAAGCCCCATCTGCTCCAATCGGCAAAGGATTTGGCGGCTGATGCCGTGGGTGCGGACAAAGACCAGCGCATCCTCTCCCCCGACCCGATCCAGATCGGACTCGGTGATGCAAACCACGCCGCGGCGGGCCAGATCCTCATTGAAATCCTCGTTGTGAATGATGTGACCGAGGGTGTAGATTTTCTTTCCTTCCCTCAGTGCCTCCTCCAGCATTTGAACCGCACGGCGCACACCGAAGCAAAAGCCCGCGTGCTCCGAAAGGAGGATCTTCATCGTGCGGCCTCTTCTCTCGCCTTCTCCTCCAGAGCGGTGATGCGCTCGAAGAGACGGGAGGTAATCCAAAGGGCGCTGTCCTTGACCCCCATCTTCTCCTCCGGCAAAAAGGACTCCAATTCCCCGAAGTGGATGTAGGTCCTGCGAAAGGGACGAACCTTATAGTTTTTGGCGTAGATGCCCACGGGAATGATCTTCGCCCCGGAAAGGGCACTCATCATCCCGACACCTGCCTTAAAATCCTCCTCCTTGAGGGGGTAGCGGCAACGGGTCCCCTGAGGAAAGAGGGAAAACAGCTTTCCGCTCTTCAGCTCCCTCACGGCCTGACGCAGCTTTGCAGCGTCGCCGCCGTCGCGGGAAAGGGGGATGACCTCGCACTCCTTCAGCCATTTGCCGATGACGGGACGGGAGAACAGCTCCTCCTTGGCCATAAAGGTGATATTACGGGGCAGAACGATGGCCAAAAACAAGGGGTCGAAAAAGGAAATATGATTCGGACAGACAATAATGCCCTCCTCCGGAAGGGACTCCGGAAGGCCGGTGACACGAATCGGAAACAAAAAGCGGATGAGCGGCCGGAAAAAACGGACCAGGCGATCGTACCGGTTCATATTGCCTCCCAAAAAATAAATCGAGTATTATTATAGTACAGAGAAGTGAAAAAGTCAAGGCATCTCAGGAGTTTTTTCGATTTTTATTTCGCATATTTTTTAGGTATTTTTTTGCGTTTTTGTAAACAAAAAACGAAAGCGGCCCGGGGGTCGCTTTCGCTTTTTTCTATTTTGTCCCGTCCCGGGAGGCGATCACAAGGCGTCCCGTTTTCGTTTTTCCGTAAAGCGCTTCGTCCTCGGGGCTGAGCTTGCCCTCCATGCAGAGCTTTTTCCTGGCACCGCGACGAATGAAGCAGAAATCCACGAGCTGACCGAAGAAGGAGAGCGCCCAGGACAGGGGGATGGAAACGTAGAGCCAGAGCATCCTTTGGGTCAGGGGGGCCGTTTCGGGAACCAAGGGGAAGAAGAAGGCCACCCAGATCACACGCACAAGACAAATGGCGGTGATGTTGATGATGGTGGGACGAATGGATTTTCCGTAGCCGCGACTGCAGGAGTTGATCTGCCCTGCGGCAAGGTGGAAGTGGTAGCCCCAGGCGGTGAGGATGAGCTTGTGGAAGCCCATTTCCACAACCTCGGGATTGTTGGTGAACATTCCCAGGAAAAGGTCGTAGTACAGGGTGATGGCAAGATTGAGCAAAAGAAATAAGCCCTGGGTGGTCAAAACGACGCTTTTCAGGAGGCGATCCACGCGATGCAGGGTGCCTGCGCCGTAGTTCTGCGCGGCGAAGCTGACCAGAGCGGTGCACGAGGCGTTGCCGAAGGTATGGGTGATGTTCGTAACGCTGTTGGCGGCGGAGACCGATGCCACGACGGTGGTTCCGAGGCCGTTGGCGGCTCTGGCCACGATGGTGGCGGAAAGGTTGAAAAGGATGGAATTCAGCCCCGTGGGGATACCGAGCTTGACCACGTCGAAAAACGCCCTTTTGTCAAAGCGAATATCGAAAAAAGAAAGACGAAACTCCCCGTCCCTGCGGAACAGAACGTAAAGTGCGGCGAGCACGGAAAGGTAGTTGGCGATGATCGTAGCAAGGGCGACTCCCGCGGCGTCCAGATGAAAGCCGATGACGAACACCAAATTCAGGAGGACGTTCACCGCACCCGTAGTCAGAAGGATGCGCATAGAGATTCTGGAGTTGCCTCTGGCACGGAAGATCGAGCTGCAGAAGTTATAAAGCATACTGGCGGGCTGACCTAAAAAGATGATGCACATATACTTGCCCGCTTCCCCGCGAACCTCTGCGGGAACGTCGATCACGTCCAGCAAAAAGGGAGAAAAGACACAGCCGGCCACCGCAAGAAAAATACCGGCACCGGCTCCGAAGATCAGAGAGGTGTGGATGATGCGCCGCTCCCTCTGCTTGTCCCCCGCTCCCCTGGCCTGAGCGCAGAGGATATTGGTCGCAGAGCTGATACCCACGAACAGATTGACCAGAAGGGCCGTGATCTGTCCCGTGGCACCCACGGCGGCAAGAGCAATATCATCGGCAAATTTTCCCACCACCATCACGTCGGCAGTGTGGTACATCTGCTGCATAAAGGTGGTCAGCAGAATGGGAAATGCAAACACGAGAAACTGCTTCAAAAGCGGTCCCTTGGTCAGATCCATTGATCGTCGAGTTGCCATACGAAAGCTCTCCTTTCCCGATTCTTCGATCATTTTATCACAAAAAAGCTCGAAAGAGCCGACGAAAACGGCATTTTCTCATTTCGTCTTTAAATTGTCAAGAATTCTCCGCTCCCTGCTTCGAGGCCTCTGCCCGCATAAGATCGGCAGCATATCGACGCTTTTCGATGCGGCTGTAGCACAAATAACTGATCAATTGGACCACACTGGAGATGGCGTAGGAGATGGGATAGCACAAATAAAGGAAGCCAAGGGAGGGATTCATCGGGAAAAAGAAGGTCACCCAGATCAAACGGGGAACGCAGACGAAAACCATATTGGTGACGGTGGGAATGACGGATTTTCCCATTCCCCTCATACAGCCGATGCACATATCCGAAAGGATATAAATGAAGTATCCGCCGCCGATCACGTAAAGGCGCGGGATGCCCGCGGCGATGACCTCGGGATCCTGAATGAAGATCCCCACGAAAAACTCGGGAAACAGAACGATGGCGACGAAAACCACAAGATAGATCGCCGACGTGACAAGGCAGCTTGCCACCAAAAGCCGATCGATACGCTTGAATTTCCGAGCGCCGTAGTTCTGCCCGGCAAAGCTGATGCAGGCGGTGTAGAAGGCCACCAGAATCTGATAGGTGAAGGCGTCCACGTTGGCAGCAGCGGCATTGCCCGCGATGACCGTTTCTCCGAGGGTGTTCAGGGCTTTTGTGATGACGATGTTGGAAACGCTGAACACAATGCCGTTGAGCCCGCTGGGAATGCCCACCCGAAGGATCTCCTTCAAGATACTGCGGTCAAAATGCAGATGCAAAAGCGCCACGGGGCTCTCGGCGGCAGGGTGGCAGAGGATCAGAAGGATCGCCGCGGCGGAAAAATAATGGGAGGCAGTGGTTGCCCACGCAACGCCCGCGGAATCCATATCAAACACAATGACGAAAAACAGATTGAGAATGACGTTGACGATTCCCGCGGCAGTGAGAATGTACATTGGCCTTCTGGTGTCCCCCTGCGCACGGAGGATCCCGGAGCCGAAGTTATACAGAAGGCTGGCGGGCTGGCCGATGAAAATGATCTTCATATAGGTGACGGCATGAGGCAAAACGTTCTCGGGAACCCCCATTGCGATCAGGATCGGCTCCGAAAGGACATAGCCGACCGCGGCGATGAAAACACCGCAGACGGTGGCAATGATCAGACTGGTATCCACAGCCTTGCCGAGCCTTTTCCGATCCCCCGAGCCGAACAGATTGGCACAGATTACGTTGGTGCCCACGGAAAGGCCGAGAAACAAATTGATGAGAAGGGTGGTAACCGTTCCCGTGGAGCCCACGGCGGCCAAGGCAGTCTTGCACTCCGAGACGGTGCCCGCAAAATTTCCCACGACGTAAATGTCTGCGGCGTGATAAAGCTGCTGCAGCAAATTGCTGAACAAAATGGGGAGCGCAAAGATGATCAGCTTTTTTGCTACGCCGCCCCGAGTCAAATCCATCGTATTTCGTGCCATAGCAATTCTCCTTTTCAATTCGATGACCATAAGAAAACGGCAGAACGGACTGCGCCGCTCTGCCGCAAATTCATACCGAAAAAGGCTCCGCTTCGGAAGCCGCCTGCATTTGCATCTGTTTTTTCTCCTTACGGGTGTAATAGAGATAACACCCCACCTGAGCCAAACCGGAAAGGACGTACGTGATGACGTAGCAGGAATAGATGAAGGCGAGATCCGCACCGGGAACTAAGGGAAGCACCAGCATCACCCAAATGATACGGGGAACGCAGATAAAAAATGCGTTGAGCGCCGTGGGAAACACAGACTTGCCCATTCCCCTGAGACAACCGATGCAGTTCTCGGAAACCGCATAGACCGCATAGGAGTAGGAAACCACGAAC
>JAFVYT010000201.1 GCA_017508505.1 Clostridia bacterium | reverse complement strand
CATATCGATCTCGCTTGTTTTTCCCTCATAGGTCACGTTCACGTTCTGAAAGCCGACGAAGGCCTCGGGAAGCTTTTCCACAACGGCCATCAGCCTGCCTTCTCCGGAAACTCCGGAAAAGTAGATGCTGGCCTTGCGTCCCATTGCAACTCCGACGAAGATGCCTCCGATGCCGATCAGGACGGCAAGGAGGGCAAGGAGCGCGTTCCCGTCGGAAAACGCGGGGAAAAACAGGAAGATCCCCAAGAATGGGAGCGCGTACCCCAAAATCGAGAGTCCCTTGTACTTCAGAAAGGTTTTTGCAAGATCCGTGTTCTTTTTGATTACTTGTGCCATTATAATATCCTCACGTCAATTTCATTTGGAATTTTCCTTCCGATGAAAAAGGGGAATGGGATTGGGGCTTGGTTTTATTATTTTAAAAATTATTGAAATTCCTCGGGGAAAAAGCCGCGGGTATCGGCCCAGCGGCCCTTTTTGTCCCGAATACCGATTCTCAGGTATTTTGCCGAGGGCTTTAAGGTGAAATCGGCGCTTGTGATCCCTTCGGCCTCCCTTGCGTGGAGACGCTGTACCGACTTGATACCCGTGTAAAGGTAAACGTCCGATACCTCGCTGCATTCCAGATGCACCTGATCTCCGTCCACGGAAAGCGCGTGGATCCGAGGACCCATAGAGCTGTACATCTCGCCCTTTTCCATTGCCTCAATCACGGAATCGTAGGTGAATTCCTCAGGCATAATCATAGTAAAGGCCCCGAAGGAGTCGCATCCAGGATCCCCATCGGGCATTTTGTTGTGGTTGTCGTCCGCGCCGTGACAAAATACGCGCATTCCCTTGGAAAGCATTTTGTTGTAAAGGGCTCCGTTGTGCTCCAGCCCGTTGATCAGATAGGCGGAAAAGTTTGCGATTTCAAGGCTGAAGTAGCCCTCGTAGGAAAGGATCGTTTCCTCGTCCTCCATGGACCAAACGGGGTGGTTGTAGGTGCAAAGATAGCCATTTTCCCTTGCGGTCCTATAGAAGTGATCCACGTATTCTTTGGTGAGGCTTCTCGTCTCACGGTTTACGTACTCCAGGGTATCCAGTGCGTTGTCTCGCACCAGGTACTTGCAGTATTCCTCCTGAAAGCCGATCATCTTTACGTTGTTCGGGTTCTTGGCAAACAAATTGATGTGGATCTCAGACTGAGTACCGCAGGGCCTTCCGTCGTGATTGGGGCGGATGTAGGCTTCGTACCCCGTGATCATCAAGAGTTCCCGATCCGCGGGATCGTAGTACTTTGCGGGTCTTTCGTGATCCGTGATGGCAAGGATCCGATATCCTGCGTTTCGGTACATTTCCTTCAACTCCTCCGGGGTGCGTGCCCCGTCGGAGAGGGTGCTGTGGCAATGCAGATTGGCCTTGTACTGAGCTTTGTTGGGCGAGATCAGGTATTTCATAGTTGGAATTCCTTTCTTGTTTTTGCTTCGTAACTACGCTTGTACAGCCATTATAGATTCTTCGAAAGGGAAATTCAAGCCCCGCGTGCCTTTTTTTGTTTTTCATTCCCTATATTCTTGTATATTTGTCATTTTCAATAGAAAAGCGATGCGCACAACGTTTGGCGCACCGCTTTTGAACGGAATCGAAAAGGGAAGACACTTTTTTGCTGATTTTAAGCCTTCCATACGGATTTGATGATGCTTCCGATCTTCGGTGAGTTGCCGTACATCAAAACACCCACGCGGTAGATCTTGGCGGAGAGCACCCCGATGCCAAAGGTCGACCCGATCAGGATCCCGATGGAAAGGGCGATCTGATACCAGGGCACCGTGCTCATGGCGATTCTCGTAAACATTGCCATAGGAGAGGTAAAGGGAACGAAGGAGCAGATTTGCATCAGAGTGTTGTCTACGCTTCCGTTCGTCATCGAGAAGATCACCACCATAAAGCCGAATAAAAACAGATACGTCACGGGCTGAACGGCCGTGTTGATGTCCTCAAGCTTGGAGACCGTCGAGGAAATGGCGCCGCAGAGAAAGGCGTAAATGAGAAATCCCAAAAGGAAGAACACGAGCATATAGACGAACAGCTCCGGCGGGATATTGAAGATGGAGTCGATGATTCCGTTTCCTCCCCAATAGGACTTGTTCAGGTTGTAAAATAAAAGCGCGGAGCCGAAGATGGCCACCAGCTGCACAAGCCCCGCCAAACAAGCCGCAAGCACCTTGCCGAACATCATATTGATGGGCTTTGCACTGGTGATGAGCAGCTCCATCGCGCGGGAGCTTTTCTCCGTTGCCACGCTCATTGCCACCATCTGTCCGTAGAGCAGGATCACCATATACAGTGCAAAGATCATAATGTAGGTGTAAAAGAAGTTCTGCATCTGATCCTTGCCGAGGTTTTCCACCTCACCGTCGATGTGGATGCTCATCACCCCTGCGGCATCCTCCGGGGACATACCGCCTCCGATCATAGCATTCATCTGATAGATCTTTTGCAAAACCCCGGTTGCTACGTCGGGATTGGAATCGTACATTGAAAGGTTGTTGACGTAATACGTAAAGGAGGTAGCCTCGTTCATCACAAAAGCACACTCGATTTCTCCGGATGTGATGCTCTCCTTGATCGCCTCAGTCTCCGAATCGGTGATCTGTACCTCATAGTCGGAAAAGGCCGTTGCAAAGATCTCCTTTACCGCCTCGGGCTGATCGGGGTCGTACGCCTTTACCAGCATCACGGGCTTACCGCCGACCTCGTCGGCTTCCTCCTCCGTCTGAAATACCGACGCGATCCGAGGGAAAAACATCACGATTGCGATCAACACGACCAAAAAGGCCGTGATCCCAACAAAGGCCTTGTTCTTTGCATAATTTTTGAGTTCAAATTTGAGGATCGTTCCAAATTGCTTCATACCTTACTCCTCCTTTGCTCCATCGCCTGCGTATTCCACGAAAATATCGTTGAGGGAGGGCTCAAAGACCTTCACCTCGTCGATGTCGTAGCCCTCCGCCAAGCGAGTCATCACAGCCTTCTTCTCGGAAGGGGCGGCCAAGCGAAGCATCAGGTCGCCGTTTTCCAGCACGGTACAGGAGGAGCCGAAGTCGGAACGGATCGCCTCAGCATTTTCCGTGCGGACGATCAGCCGATCCCGCGGGTAGTCCCGCTTGATGTCCCGCAGATCCCCGTGAAGGGCGACCTTGCCGTTGTTGAGGATGGCAATGCTGTCGCAAAACTCCTCGATATAGCTCATCTGATGGCTGGAGAACAAAACGATCTTGCCCTTTGCAATCTGCTCCTTGACCACGTTCTTTAAGAGAAGTGCGTTCACGGGGTCAAGGCCGGAGAACGGCTCGTCCAGAATCACGATGTCGGGATCGTGTGCCAGGGCGGTGATCAGCTGGATCTTCTGCTGGTTTCCTTTGGAGAGGGTGTCGAGCCGCTTGCTTCGATACTCGGTCATCCCGAGTCGCTCGAGCCAGTAGTCGACCGCCACGAGAGCCGCTTTACGGCTCATCCCCTTCAGCTCGGCAAAATAGCAAAGCTGATCCAGAATGATCTTCTTCGGGTACAGGCCTCTTTCCTCGGGCAGATACCCGATTCCGATCCTGCCGTAATCCATCGGCTTGCCGTCCATCAGCACCTCGCCGCTATCAGGAGGGAAAACGTCCATCAGGATGCGGATGGACGTGGTCTTTCCGGCTCCGTTTCTGCCCAACAGTCCGAATGCCTTGCCCCCCTCGGCACGGAAGGATACCCCATCCAGAACCTTCTTTTCTCCGAAGGATTTTTCAATGCTTTTCAGTTCTAACACCATTTGTATTCACCTCACCTTATGAATGAGAAATCAATATCGCAGAAGCCCTTCCAGCTCCTCTGCCAAAGAATCCCTTTGAATGTGAACCTTGATTTCGTTGGACAGAGCGTTGGTCTTAAGGTGCATTACAATGCTCGTAATGCCCTTTTTTTGACGGAGCGGTGTTGTTTGGCTTTCTGCTGCAATCAGGCTTTTGGCCATCAATACGGTAATGCTTCTGGTAAAGCTGCCACTGTAAACGGTGATTTTTCCGTCCTTTACGCAAAGTCCGTTGTTTCGGAAGCTCAAACCGGCATGGATCAACTTTACGGCCAGAACGGCGGCACCCTCCCACAATATCGCAAGGACGGCCGAAATGATCGCGGTGCTCGATGCACCGAAAATCAGCATAGGGCAGAGCACCTGCAGCAATACGACTCCCACCGCAACGGCAAGATAAAAGATGAACCACGACACGTAAGGAAGATAGGCAACGGAGCGCGTCTTTTTTTCATCGGGCACGTAGTCCGGCAAAATCCTTTCGAGGATCTTGCCGACCTCGGAATACCGACAGAACGGAACCAATACTCCGAGGGCTTCCCCCTCCTCGTTTCCGTCGCTTTGGATGTATCCGATGACCTCCAGCTTGATCGTGGCAAATCCCAGCATACGCTGAACGAGGCCTTGTGTGATCTTGACGGCCTTGATTCTTTTTTGACTGAAGGTGTTTGTGTGTCGCTCCAAAAGCCCGTAGGAGATGCAAAGGTCCTCACCGCGCCTTGTGATGGAAAAGTCGTGATACCCCACAAAAGAATGGATCAGGCACCCGACGAAGGAAAGGATGGAGGCCACAAGCGTTGCCACCGCAAGGAACAAAAGGGAAAAAAGCAGACGTCCCCAGGCACCGAGGGAGGCGATGACGAGAATGAGAAAGGCTCCGAGGATCCCCATGTAAAATGCCGTCGAAGCGATTTGAATGAGGGTGTACAGCATCTTTCTTTTGGAGGTGAAGCGATACAGACTGTCGCCCTCGGAGAGGAGCAGCTCCTCCTTTGCCTCCGCCTCGCTCTCTATTTTGCCGTTCTTTAAGGTATTGAGCCTTTCCGTTAAGGCATCGACCGTTTTTGCTTTCTCAATGATGGTGATCTCAGCCTCGTGAGAGGTGTTGGTAGAGCCGCTGTCGACCGTCAGAACCGCGATCCCGAAGATCCTTTGAAACAGAGTTTGCTTTTTGTTGATGGCGTGGATCTTTCTGTACTCCAAAACGGAGCTTTTTTGAAACAGTACGCCTCGCTTGCAGCGGATTTCCCGATCCGTCAATTCATAGCCGGAGGTTCTGCAGTATAGGATTCGGTAGCCAATCAGCCCAAGATAGATCACAAAAAATCCTATCACAAGAAGCGGCCCCGCCTCGATGGGAGGTCCTGCCTCCTCGAAGGCCTTCCAAAGGATGAAGGTCGCCACAAGGCTGGTGAAAAGATCCGACAGTAAGCAGGAATAGACGTACCCCTTATCAAACCTCTTCATTTCGAAGCTCCTCGATTCTCGTTTCAAGGTTGCGCTCCAGCTCGTCGATCATACGGTCCGCTTCCTCGGTCGTGAGGGTGGAAATGTCAAAGTTGGAGCCTGCGGTGGAGATCGTTACGTCGCTCAGATGAAACAGTGCCATAACAGGGCCTTGGGTTCTGTGAAGATCCTGGATCTGGCAAACGGGTATGACCACTCTTTTTCGGAAGATCACACCCTGCTTTACCACGATGCGCTTTTCGTCGTAGCCCCACGCATACATTCGGTAGCGGAATGCAGGCAGGATGAAGGTAATCCCAAGGATCAGGAAAACCGGAATGCCGAGTCCTACCAAAATGGCAAGGCTTACCTTGCTTGAGGCACCCTTAGCCAACAGAATCACCGCAACGCCGGAAAGCACACCGAACAGGGCGAGCGAAACAATTGCCGCCCGAATGTACCAAAGCTTCAAAACCCTTTTGTTTAACCTTTTCAGTTCCATAACCATATCCTCTGATGATTTCCGTTTTATTTGTTTGCGCTATTCGCCTTTTTGAAAGCCGATGTGAATGGCCCCGATCCCGCCGCTGATTTCAACCTCGGCTTTTCCGTTTCCGATCCTTTCTCCGTTGGAAACGCTCACCCCGTCCAGGGTGATGCTGCCGATCCCTTTTTCGAATTCCAAGGAATAGTCGTCCCGATCCCCGATCAGGGTGACGTTCATTTCCCCCACTCCCGCCTCCAGATTGCATTCACCGGATAGGGAGGAGGTCAGATTGAACTTGCCGACACCCATTTCCACGTCAAGGTTATGGATCGCACCGTCGAAAATCGTGATTTTCCCTGCACCGCCCTCGATATCGGCTGATTTCGTTGCAAAAAGCGCGTCGATCTTCACCTCGCCCGCTCCCAACGTAAAGTCGATTTCCTCTGCCGAAAGGGCTTCAATGGATAAGGCACCCGCGCCGCTTTCAAGCTTTGCCCCTTCCAATGTCGCCTCCTCGGGGACGTAGAGGGTCAGAATCGCATCGGGGGACGCGCTGCCGCGTCTCTTTGTTTCCTTGATCAAAAGAACGCCGTTCTTTTCCTCCACCGAAAGGTGCTTTAAATTGCTTTCCACCAAAAAGTCTTCTCCTCGCTTGATGGTAAGACTTGCGGCTCGGATCGAGATATCAAGGCTTTTGATCTCCTTGGATACGGGGTACGTCTTCACGTCCTCGGTCACCGCATCACCGTCCGGTATCCCGAAGATCGATCCGATTGCCCCGAGGATTCCGCTGATGATCGATACCGTCAGAAGGACGGCGAAGGCCATCGCCATAAATTTGATCACCTTTTGAACCGTGGTCATTTGATTTCAACGCCTCCAAACATACAGGTGCCGTTGACATAGATCGTAGGCGCGTTTTGGTGCGGTGAGGTTTTGTTGGACGTACCGCCAAAGAGATTGACGGTATTTGCCTTTACGGTGATTCCCTCCGGCACCAAAATGTCAATGCCTCCAAAGATTGCCGAAACCCGAACCGCGCAGTCCTTTTCGATGATTGCGTTTCGTAAATCGCATTTGACTCCGCCAAAAATCGCATTGAGCTCTGCCCCTTCAAAGCTCTCGCCGTCAAAATTCAGATCGCACCCTGAGAAGGCCGCAAATCCTACCCTCGGTTCCTTTCCCTCCGACTTCATCTGCTTGATCACCTCGTCAGCACGATTGTCGAAAAGGCCTCCGAGAACAAGTCTGAGACCGATGATAACAATGATGGCGGGAACGAAAAGCTTCCACAGTACCGAAAAGCTGATGATCTCCTGACAGGCTAAAAGCAGCATGATACCGATGAAAAGACCGATGATGTTACCGGTCTTTTTTCGTTCCGTGAAAAGACCGATGCCGCAGGGAAGGATGATAAACAGCGTCCACCATCCGTCAAAAAAGAAGTTGATGCTCGCGACCCCAAGCTCGTTAAGTCCCCAGATCACCCCCGCCGCGATCAGTACGATTCCCCATATGATATTGCTTGCTTTTTTCATTAGTACCTCTTTTCT
>JAFVYT010000016.1 GCA_017508505.1 Clostridia bacterium | reverse complement strand
AGGAGGAGGTCGAGCTTGCCTTGCAGAGCCTGAAGAGGATGAAGGTCAAATCCAAGACTGTTTCTTCCGGCCTTATCGAGCTTTGCATTGAGACCAAGCTGACTCCTGAGACGCTCGGCCTTGTGGAGTCGCTCTCCTCAGTTTCCGGAGTTGTGGATGCCAGCGCTGTCAGCTATCGCTCTGATACGACCCTATAAAACGATAAAAAAGAAGCTCACCCTAGGGTGAGCTTCTTTTTTACGGGATTTGGAGCGCATCCTGCCATTCGTTTTTGGATAGGCGGTTGCGCGCATAGGCCTTTTGCAGAAGGGGCAGGGGCAGGGCGGTGTCATATTTGTCATACACGGGATATTCGGTCGTGCCGACCAGTTCTTCCGGCGAGAGGGCATTTGCCACGCATTCTCTCAGCGCCGCCTTGAGAGCGCTGAGCTCTCCGTCGTAGCGGAAGGTGATATAGTAGCATCCGCCGCTTTGAACGTCATAGAGACGGAGCCTTGATGACAATTTGTTCTTGAGAATCCGTTTTACCGTCTGGAAGGCCTTGGTTCCGAGCCATGGGAACCATACGTAGGTGCTTTGCCCAAGGCTCAGGATCGGCCATTTGTCGAGGCCGGTATTTTGAGAGAGCCGTCTTGCTTTTTCCAAACGCGCTTTTGCCATAGGCATAAGATAGGGGTATTCCGTATTGGTGCTCAAAACCTTGCGCATTTGCTTTAAGATTCGAGTGTGAATGAAGCCGGAATCCCCGGGCCAGGAAATCTTCATCTTTCCTTCCACGCTTTTGCAGAAAACGAGACGCTTGGCTACGTCGGTTTCTTCCACTTCCCAAACTCTGCCCGCCAGAGCAAAGCGTTCTCCGATGGGGGGAGTCGCGGTGATGGTGCCGATCTCCTCTGAGCCACATCGGACGGTGAAATCCTCGCTGTCCTGAAAGACTGCGAAAAACTTAAAGCCTGAGATCAACCGCTCTCCGCGAAGCCCGGGGATGACCTCTCCCTCATCCGTCCTTTGCAGATAATCGGATTTTACCATATGGATCAGCATCTCCCGATAGTCCTCCTTGGTCACAGCGCTGAAGGGAGGCAGAGAGAGCACCTCTTTGGCAAGGTTTGCGGGGGTCATACTGCCTTTCCCCGCAAGGATCGAAAGGGTCTGATGAAACAGAAGACTTAAGGGGTATTCTTTTTCGGCGGGAGGCTCGATCCAACGCTCGGAGCGATAAAGCTCGATGATGGCGATGGCCTGAACGAGGTCCCACGGAACGAGCTGATAGACGGGTGCGTTTGGCAGTGCCTCCTCCTCCCGAAAGACCATCAGCATCTCCGGGGGCAGACCGCGCCGCCCACTTCGCCCGAGTCGCTGAAGGAAGCCCGCAACCGAGGTGGGGGAGCCCTGATTGATGATTCTTCTGAGCCTGCCGATGTCAATACCGAGCTCAAGGGTCACCGTAGCACAGGCAGTAATGTTCTTATCATCCTCCTTCAGCTTACCCTCGGTGTCCTCACGGATGGCGGCGGAGAGGTTGCCGTGATGGATGTAGAATCGATCCTCCTCGTTTTTTCTTTTTGCGATCTGACGAAGAGTCGAGCAGATTTCCTCTGTTTCCTCTCTGGAGTTGGAAAACACAACGCATTTTGCTCCGCTGCTTGCCCGATAAATAAAGCTTGAGGCAGGATCCGCCCCCTCTGTATCGCCTTGATCTGTAACGGTAAAGTGCTCCAGCGCCAGCTTCCACGAGATCCGGTCCTCCGGGATGAAAATGACTCGGTTTTCCCGCATACTTCCGGCACCAAGCCAACGAAGTGCCGCCTCGGGGTCGCCGATGGTGGCGGAAAGCCCGATTCTTCTGGGAGATGAGGAAATCAGGCGTCCGATACGCTCCAATTGGCAAAGGATCTGGTATCCTCGATCCGATCCCATCAGAGCGTGGATTTCGTCGATGATGACGAATCTCAATGCGCCGAAAAGCCTCGGAATGTCGTTTGCTCTCCTGCATAGCATACTCTCAAGAGATTCGGGTGTGATCTGAATCAGACCCTTGGGTGCTTTCAAAAATTCCTGCTTTTTGCTTTGGCTTACGTCTCCGTGCCAACGGTAAACGGGCATTCCGCTTTCCTGCAAAAGCTCCTCCATACGGGAATACTGATCGTTGATCAAGGATTTCAATGGAGAAATATAAAGCACCTGAAGCTGCTCGGGACCTTCCTTTTCCATCATGGATAGGATCGGAAACAGCGCCGCCTCGGTTTTTCCGGAGGCGGTTTCGGCAGAAATCAGGAGATTGCACTCCTCATTGAAGATTCGCTTTGCCGCCTCGATCTGGACCGCCCTCAGCTCATCCCATCCACTGCGATAGATGTAACTGCGGATAAAAGGGGAAAAGCGCGAGAAGATCCGATTGGCGTCCTCTTGTTTTGTCATAGCTTGATCTCACTTAAATCAAAAAAGTCGTCGTCTTCCTTTTCCTCAGGTGCTTTTTCACAAACCGTTTTCCCGATCAATTCGTCAAAGTCCGTATCGGGGTCGCTGTAGGTGATGTCGAGAATGTTCAAAAAGTCTCTTGTTACCTCTCGAGGCGTGATCATCTCGTCTGCTCCCATTCGTGTCAAAGCCACGTTCAAAAAAGCAAGGATCTTTTCGTCTGTGACCGTTAGGCGGTATCTGTAATAGGAGCTGTGCAATAGGGCCAGACGTTTGCAAAGGGCAAAGATCTCGTTGTCGCTGAGGCGATTTAAGTAGATCAAGGGAGACAGAAGGTTCTGCTTTCCCTGCGGTAAAAACTTTCCGGGCACCAATCTGCTCTTTAATGCCTCGTAGCTGAAAAGACCCCGTCTCGTATCCTCAATGAGCTGCGGCGTTGCACCGAGAAGGATTCCGAGTCCCTCTGCTTTTCCTTGCATTGTATCGTTGAACATGGAAAGGATCTTTTCATAGTTGTTTTCTCTGGATACGCGGTTCGGGATCTTATATAAGTTGACGCACTCGTCAAAAAAGAGAAGAAAGCCCTGATAACCGATTCTTCGAAAGAAAACCGCAAAGAGCTTTAGGAAGTCGTACCAGTTCTGATCGTCCACGACGGAATTGACCTTGAGCAGGGAGGTGCGTGCCTGCACCTTTCCCGAAAACTCGCCCCGTAGCCACCGGAGAGCGTCCTCTGTCATCGCGTCGTCTCCGTTGACGTATGCGGTAAAATAAGCGTGAAGAACCTTTGAAAAGTCAAAGCCGTTCACGTATGCCTGAAGATCGCGGGTGATCTTGAAAATTTCCCTTTGCACGAATTTGGTCAGCTCCTCGCTGTCGGGTGCCAGGCCCTCCTCGGTTACCCCGCGTCCTTGGAGAGAGTAGAACCAAGTTGTCAGAATCCCGGGAAGTGCATTTCCGTCCGGCATTGCTTTCGTGGACAGATTGCGGATCAGCTCCCGATAGGTTGCAAGACCCTGTCCCTGCGTTCCGATGAATCTTCGCTCCGGGGACAGATCGGAATCTGCGGTGACAAAACCGTTTTCCATTGCATTCCCACGCACAAGCCCCATCAAAAAGCTCTTACCGCTTCCGTATTTGCCGACGAGAAAGCGAAAGGCGCCCATGCCGAGGCTGACATTGTCAAGATCGCGCTTTAAGGCGGCGATCTCCTTTTCCCGACCGATGGCAATGTATTCCAGCCCTCTTCGCGGTACGACGCCCGCTCCCGCAGAGTTCAGGAGCGTTCCTAAGATGCGCTTGGGAATTTTCAGCTTCGTTTGATCCATAATTTCTCCTTATTCCATCGGCGGAAAGACCGATTTCAATGTGTCAAGATAATCCTCGTATACGCTTCCTGCGCCGTCGATGACGGCATCGTCGCAGGCATCCATTGCCTTTT
Source organism: Clostridia bacterium (assembly GCA_017508505.1). Next base: position 1,883 of record JAFVYT010000016.1, on the reverse strand, counting down.
CGTTGCAGGAGGAGACCATGGCCTCAAAGAATACACCGGAAGCTGCGCAAAAGCGTCGGGCTTCGCTGCTGCCTTGATGCACGATCACGCGCATAAAGGCATCCTCCGCTTCGGACAGCGTGCTTGCAAGCTCCCAAAATCCATTTTCGTCCCCACCGCCTGCGATTTCCAAGGCGGCAAGCTCCTTTTCATAGCGCTTGTCAAATACTTCGTCCTCGTTATCGCCGAGAATCACATTGTCGGCATCCGCTGACGTGTAGGAACGGGTGAGCTCACTTGTGATCCGTCTGGATTCTTCTTCGATTTTGGCCGCTTCCTCGAAGTCGATCCGAATTTCTCGAGGGGGAGAGGGCAGAGGTGCATCGATTTTTGACTCTTCGGCGTCTTCGCGGGGGGCAAGATATTCATACTCTGCCAGAATCCCCTCCAAAAAGCCTTGGTGTAGTTCAGAAATGTGGATGCGGGAAAGGCTGTTTTTGATCTTAAGAATCTTTCGGATCCGATTTTCCAAATATCGGATTAATTCGTCAATGCGGGAACGAATGTTTTCATCGTGAAGATAGGGAACGTAACGAAGGCTGATCTCCGCCATCGGCACCTCTTTTTCAGGGAGTCCCTGAAAAAGCCTTCTTTCCACCCTGACCTCCGAGGGGATCTGAATGTGAAAAAGATTCTCGTTCAGATCCCTTCGGGAAAAGAGCCCGTGGCGCACGGCCTTGGCCACTGCCTCCTCGACCACGTAGGGAAACCTTGGGTGAAAGCGGTAAGCCTTCGCCTTTCGAAAGCTCTCACCGGTCATGGTTCGAAGCACAAGATCAATCTCTTTGGGGGTAAAAACATGACCCTCCTTGAAAAGATGGTCAAAGAGATATGCATTTAAAAGGAAGGGGCGAGCCGTAAAGCTTCTTTCGGTCAGAATCTCACCGAGAGCCTCGTAGCCAATGGAGGTACCGCACAGAAAGAAAAAATCCGAAAGCGTGTCCGCAAACAGCTTGTCAGCCAGCGGAAAATCCTCCCGATAGGTTTTCCATACCCAATAGAAGTCTTGCGGTATGACGCCACTCGGCAGGCTTTCGCATACGGTTTTGCACAGATAAAGCTGCAGATAGGGAAAAGCGGTCGGCACCTTCCGCCTTTCCTCTATGGCACGGAAAAAGAAAAACAAATATCTTCTTTGAGGTGGGGTGAGTCCTGAAAAATTCGGGGAATAGAGCGTGCAAGGAGCAAAGGGCGGATTTGAAAAATCGCTCCCTCCCGCTTCCCAAAAGCGGGAGCGTGGCCGGATCGGCTCCGTTAGCGCAAAGGATCGGATCACACGTGACCCCTTTGGGCGAATGCTCGGACCGAAATTGCTGTTTTGTCCCTCCGGGCTTAAGGACAGGATACTGACCCCGGTTGAGGTCTCTCTTTTGTTCTCAAGAGGGAAGGAGGCACCGCCGACACCGGGAATCAATTTATCGATTGACCAAAAACGGTTTTTATCCATCGGGGCACCTCCTTTTTCTGTGATTAACCATTATACCACGGCAGGAGCCATCTTTCAATAGCAAGTGTTTATTTTGCCCGAAAACAAAAGAATAAATTGCTTTTTTTCAAAAAATCTCTTGACAAAAGGCCTTTCTTATGGTAGTATATCAAACGTCGCCGGTGATGAGTTACGCTGGTGTAGCTCAATTGGCAGAGCAGCTGATTTGTAATCAGCAGGTTGGGGGTTCAAGTCCCTTCACCAGCTCCAAAGCGACGAAATATGGGGGAATTCCCGAGCGGCCAAAGGGGGCAGACTGTAAATCTGTTGTCACTGACTTCGGTGGTCCGAATCCACCTTCCCCCACCAGAAAAAAGCATCGACTTTGTCGGTGCTTTTTTCAACGAAATCCACCCTT